>JANMSY010000169.1:0-8881 GCA_031389865.1 Anaerolineales bacterium
GTAATGAGCCTCATCCAGGAATTGAACGAGCCGAGCGCATCGCCCGCGTAAAAGGTTGAAGGAAAGATGTTGCCAGTTAGAGCAGCCTGCCAGAGATTGGTATCGCGAAAACCCTGGCCAAGTCCTGTCAGGTCACTAATCATGTGCGTGCCGCCGTCAACTAGCATGGGAAGAAGCAGGAGAGCAAAACCCCATAGCGGGAGCGGTCTTATCCGTCTGCGCACAAACGCGTAGGCGTAAACGATGCCCGCAAGCAATAGACTGCTGTACATGGAGACCATTCGGTCAGACCAGGCTACTTTCCAGCCCATCTCCACATTTCCAATCCACTGACGTAAAAGGGAGGGATCTGTGGTGTTCTGCCAAGCGGCCTGAATCTCAATCAGGGAATACATCGGCTTGGGGCCAAATAAGAAAAATGACCGTTCAGGAAGTTGATGGCACTGAAAGGCGTAAAAAGAGTAGACTGAATTCGCCGCCCCTCCCCAGCCCCAATACAAGAATACAGGCGCGAGCCAGGGTAACCCAACCCACACAGCAATCAGCAGGTTGAAAATGATCAGCCAGTGACGAGCGAAGCCCAGGGCGATACGGTTTATTGCAGTTCGCCAGAAACGTCCTCGCGGGGCGTATGGTGTGACAGACATGATAGAACACCTCAGAACTGATGGCAAACAGAGCGCATCAGATATCAAAAGACGACCAATCCTGTTGACGATCAACCCAACAGGATACTCAAAATGCTTTGTCTTGGAATTTAGGGGGAGGCGTCGCGATGTCGCGGTTGCTGATCTGAATGGAGAAAGTTGAGAGCGCAACTCGGTCAGTCCCCGTAGAGTGAGTCGCAGAAGCAGAAAGCGGAACGACAAAACCGCATGTCAAGTGAAATGAACTCATGGTGTCGTTACAGCATGTCGTAGGCATATCCTGCCCTGTCCCTGCGGGCATGGTACCAGCTGCCTGAGATGGCATTTGCATGTGTTCGTTTGGCATAGACAGAATATGGGAAATGGGAAGAAGCCCCATCAAGAATGCTAAGCCCAATGTTGTCCGCAGAAGCAATAAATTCGGAGTATTTCTGCCCATAACATATTCATTGTAGCATGGACACACACCATTTTTAGTGCTACTAAGCCAATGTTAAGCCAAATCTGATTTAGGGAGTAATTGTGGGAGATTTCTTCGCAACACCAAAGTATGTCTTCTCACTTTTTCTTTTTCGACTTATCTGATGGAACTGCCAGCCGAACAGACAGCCGTGTACCGCGCCCCGCTTCACTCCTGACCTCAAGCCTGGCACCAATTAAATCAGCCCGTTCTCCCATCCCAAGCAGACCGAAATGCCCGCTCGGTGCAAAGTCGGTGGGACTCTTTGGAACACTGAAGCCAATGCCATCATCTGTCACTTCCAGTTTGATTTCCTTATCAAAGCCGATGTGTAGCGCGGCGTGCTGTGCCTTTGCATGATGGACAACGTTATTCAGTGCTTCCTGTGCAATGCGATAGAGGGCCAATTCAACTTCACGGGACATGCGACATTCCTGCCCCGACTGCTGAAAGTCCACTTCCAGATGATTGGCCTGGCTTGTTTCGCGCGCCAGCATGTCAAGCGCGGTGACGAGACCCAGGTCTTCGAGATAAATGGGGCGCAGGGCACGCGTCAGGCGGCGGAGATTCTCAATGGTTTGTTCTGCGAGGGTTTCCAATTCTTTGAGTGACTGTCGCCCATTCTGATCTTTGACGGACTTTTGCGCGAGTTGGACGCGCTGTTTGAGCGCGATGACGGCTTGAATCGTATCATCGTGCAATTCACGTGCGAGGCGCATCCGTTCTTCTTCCTGCGCGGCCGTGATCGCACCGATGTAGTCGTGCAATCCCTCCTGCGCGGCCTGCACTTTGCGGGCCATTTCGGTCAGTTCCCTTTGCAGGTGGCGCACTTCCGAAATACCGCCAACGGATTCTTGGATGGCATCGAAGTCGCCCCAGGCCAGCGCCGCGGCTTTTGATTCCAAGCGTTGCAGAGGTTGAACGATTTGTTTCGCTCCAAACCATAATGCAACCAATGCAAGAATGAAAGCAGGCACAAGTACCAGTGGCGCCATTTGAGTGGCTTGTAAGGTAGGGCTGACCACGGCCTGCCAGGCTTCTTCAGTAATGAGCGCCCAGCCTGTCGAAGGAATAGGGCTGTAAGCGATCACGTGTTCGCTGTCCTCCACCTGGATGTAACGCGTGCCGCTTTCGCCGCGCAAGGCTTCGGCTACGCCCGCATGATCGGCGGGCAAATTTTCAGCTGCAAGGATACCGCTCGCAAACAATAATCGGCCCGAGTGATCGAGGAGATAAATCGTTACACGATCGCTGGCAGGATAAGAAGCCGGCAAAGTTTCGTTTGCAAGAGTCTCTGGGAAAAATGCACCTGCCACAATGATATTACTCGAGGCAGAATACTGGGAGACAATGACGAAGGGTCGCTTCGAGCGTGGATCAGGAAATGGGGAGGAGAAAACAGGCTGGGGATCCAAAGGTGAAGCAAGGGAGATATTCGTTTGGGCGACCCAATCCCAGAGTCCAGATGTATCGGTGGTGGTGATTAAATGTCCACTGTCATTCAAATAAGCCAGTCCGCCGTCGAAGTCAGATGCAAGATCATCCGTCGCAGCGATGAATGATGGGTCATTGGATAATTCGGCTAGTGCGACGAGACTGGCGATGCCGGCAGCGCGATGATGCAATCCGGATTCGAGCGCGGCCGCGGCGGCTTGTACCGCGCGTTCATCGCGTTCGCCAACGAGCGCGCGCATATCCTGTTCATGTAAATAGATGCTACCAAACGCGATGACGAGCAGGAGCAGTGTGAGTGGCAAAACCGTGGTAGCGAAAAGTTGCACGGTCAACCCGCGCAGGAAGAGGACGCGCGGCTTCTTCATTCTTCTGCGGTCTGTCCTGTGCTTTGCGAAATCCAACCGAGCGCAACGGCGCGCATGACGGCTTCGGTTCGGCTGGTCGCGTGCATTTTGTCGAAGATGTGCGCGAGGTGGCCTTGCACCGTGCGATCGCTGATGCCCAATTGCATTCCAATGGCTTTGTTGGTGAAACCTTTGGCAGCCAGACGCAACACGTCGAGCTCGCGGTCGCTGAGTGGCTCGGCTGTCATCTTTTCGGATTTCTTGAACAAATTGCTCATCAATTTGCGCGTGATTGCCGGATCGAGCGCGGACTTGCCCTCATTAACATCACGTACGGCTTGAATAATTTCGTCCGCCTGAGCTGTCTTGAGAACATAGCCATTCGCGCCGGCTTGCAGGACTGCCATAACATAGGGATCATCATTATAGGCAGTGAGGATCAACACACCTACTTCAGGAAGATGAGCACGCACCCAGCGCGTCACTTCGATGCCGCTGGCTTTTGGCATCTGGATATCCAGCACCGCGACATCAGGTTTGTGTTTCTGGATGAGGACCTGGGCTTCTTCACCATCGCCCGCTTCGGCAATGATCTGTAGATCGCGTGCGCTTTCAAGCAGTTGGCGAATCCCAGCACGAACGATGTAGTGATCGTCAGCCAGCAGAACGCGGATTTTTACTTTTGATTTGTTCGACGACTTTTTCATAATTGAACTTATCCAATTCTTGATTTAAGGCTTGCGATTGGTAAATGTACGGGAAGGCAAGCCAGACAATACCTAGACCAGCCAGAGTTCCAGTGATGAGGCGTATCCATGAGTTGAACGAACCGAGCGCGTCACCCACGTAGAATATCGCGGGGAATGTGTTGTTTGTTAATGCAACCAGCCATTGATTTGTATCACGGAATCCCTCTCCAATGCCAGCCAGGTCACTGATCGCGTGTGTGCTGCCATCTATCACCAGAGGGAGGAGTAGCAGAACGAATCCCCACCACGCCAGCGGTTTGATCTTGCGACGGAATGGGGACCACAGTACCGCGAACAACCAGACGCTGGTATAGAACCAAATCATGCGGTCAGACCAGGCGATCTTCCATCCCATTGTTTCGTTGCCGATGAATTTCCGCAGGATGAATGGATTGATGGTATCCTGCCATGCAGCTTGAATCTCATTCAGCGAATACATCGTCCTTTCGCCGAATAGAAAGAACGAGCGCTCTGGTAATTGATGGCAGAAAAACGAGTAGATAAAATAGATTGCTTTTCCCGCGCCAGTCCAACCGATTTGCATAAAGACAGGCGCGAGAAAAGGGGTGAACACCCATAAGCCGTACACAATCAGAAATGCTTCGAACCAGTGGCGCGTAAGCCACTGGCTGAATGAAAGCAATGTCCGTGGTTGAGACTTTACAATACTGGCAGTCATTGATTTCTCGCTTTCCTAAACACGACGGACCCAAAGGCTTGGCCTGAGTCTGTCAAAGGGGACACAATGGAAAACCTTCGCGTTCATCCTTTAGATTATTGAACCGGAAACTCGATATCTTCTTTGTAATCCAATCCATCCTTGCGAACGTAAACAGTCAACTTCCAATTGCCGTTCATGCTCAAGTTGGCGTTGATGGCATATGTGCCGCCGCCTTGATCTGTGGCGAGTCCGCTCATTCCCATACCACTCATATCGGCATGGTCAACAGCGACATCCACCGTCGCTCCTTCAATCGGCTGACTGTGGTCGTCGGTGATAGTCCGCACCAGTTCCATATCGCCCATTGTGGCGGGGTTGGGATTGGCCTCAAACTTGATATTGACCGGCTTTTCAGAAATCGTGCGAGGCGGCGCGGCTGTACTTTTCGCAAGCTGCCAGACAATTTCCGGGTTTCCGATAAATTTCCGCAATGCGAATGGGTCAAGGATGTTTTGCATGCTGGCTTGGATTTCACTCAAAGAGTACATTGTCTTTTGACCAGAGAGAAAGAAAGATTGTTCCGTGTATTGGCAGCAGAAAAATGGAACAGATGAAAAAAAACGCTGTTCCGACACTAATCCAACCAATGCGTATGAACACGGGCGCGAGAAGAAACAGAAACACCCACAAGCAGTATACGAAAAAAAAGTGTTCCCACCAGCGGCTTGAGAACCACTGGACAAACGATGATTTTGTTTTTGGTTTCGCAGTGGGTTTAGTTGTTGACATTTTTTCCTTTATGGCACGCCTGATTCTGGTAATTTGTTTGTAAAGACATAAACCTTGCTCACTTGATCGCAAGAATGGGCGTCAATATAATGATCAACGCCCATTCTTGCTGAATGTTTACTGAACTTTGAATTCAATATCTTCTTTGTAATCGAGCCCGTTTTTGCGGACATACACGGTTAATTTCCATGTGCCGCTCATGCTCAAGTTGGCGTTGATGGCATATTTGCCGCCGCCTTGATCTGTGGCGAGTCCGCTCATTCCCATACCAGTCATATCGGTGTGATCAACAGAGACATCCACCGTCGCGCCCTCTATAGGATTGGCGTTCGCATCCGTGATGGTCAAGATCAACTCCATATCACCCATCATGGCGGGAGTGGGATTGGTCTCAAACTTGATATTGACCGGCTTGGACGAGGTTGGCGCGGGCGTTGCCGCGCTTCCGCAGGCCGCCAACAGCACAGACAAAGCAACAAGCATAATGATAAAGATCATCTTACGCATTTCTCTCTCCTTTGGAAAATTATTCAAACACACACCTGCTCTGATACGGCTTAAGCCGCACGGTGCCAGGGAAGGACACCGAGGCCACGAAGAATTAAACTTGGTGTACTCACCTGCACTCCCGCCACATGCACGCGGGACAGGTGTGCAACGAACGCACGATTTGCTATGAATTGCCAAGCAATTCAAAAATCGGGTGCAAGTGTTGTGCCCATTGTGTTTGATTCTTACTCAACCACATTCACAACCAACATCAAGCCGCCTGGCTCGACGTTGTCATTGGTGGTGTGGTGCAGGATGTGGCAGTGCAGCATCCATTGACCTGGTTCTGTTGCGACGAACTCGATGTCATATCGTTCTCCTGGTGCAACACTGACGGTATCCTTCGTCAGTTGCGCCGCTTCTGGTACGGGATGTCCGTCTGTCGCTACGATCTTGAAGGGCAATCCATGTAAGTGCATTGGGTGGATAAACTGGCCAATACCGATCAGGCGCAAACGCACAAGGTCGCCTTTCTTCACAGTGATCGTCTCGGTGGCAGGGAAGGCCTTGCCATTGATGGTGAAGAAATTCGGCTCCATTCCGCCCATTGGCATAGGCGCAAAGGTTTGTCCGCCGCGCATCAGCGACTCTGAAATCATCAAGACTTTGTCCACCGCAGGCGGGTTGGCTTCAGGCTCTTTCGGATCTATGACGAACGGAGCGTACAAACCCGCGCTCACCTGCACATCGCCCTCGAAATGGGAGTGATACATGAAAGTGCCCGCAGGCTTGGCTATGAATTCATATGTGAACGTCTCTCCAGGCTGGATTGGATCCTGTGTAACATCGGGTACGCCATCCATCGCGTTGGGGACCTCGACCCCGTGCCAGTGGATTGTCGTTGGGTCAGACAATTCGTTCTTTACTATGATCTTGACCTGGTCGCCTTCTGTGACGCGGATCATCGGCCCGGGAACAGTTCCGTTATAAGTGAAGGCGGTCACTGACACATCGTCGAGAATTGGCCATTGTACGGCCTTAGTTGTAAGCTCAAATACTTTTACGCCGTTCTCGTCTCGAAATTCAAGCGGTTGTCCACCTTCGGTTTGGGTGGCGGGCTGGACGTTTGAAGCTGTGATGGGTTCCATCATGTCTGCAGCATCGGGGTTGTCTGCCATCATACTGCCTGGCGTCGCGGTCAATGCCGAATTATTTCCCATTGGCATGTTCCCGTTGTCGTTTCCACCTGGCATTCCAGTGTTCGGACCCGCGCCCGTGGATGGCGCACACGCCGCGAGAATCAATGTAAGGCTGACAAGTCCAAATATCAAAGTCTTTCTCATGTTTTCCTCTCGTAAGTCGGTAAGTATCCGCGGAAATATAAGCGAATGCGTCCGCCTCTGCCAGCGCAATTTCACTGGTGGACATATAGGCAATTTGGCTTATATACCAGCAGACGCCTGGATTTCAAGTGCCTGCCGGATACCCAGGATTACATCTTTGTTCACCGGTTGGTCTGGGTGTTCTACAAGCGAGAGCCAGGTCTGCCCATCGTTGCCATGCAAGATCAATGTGGCAGGTTCCGCCGCGTTGGCGTACACTAACAGAACGACCATCTGGCAATCGCACTGATCCGTCCCATGGTGAGGGCAAGGACAATCTTCCAACGCATGACGCGCGGAGTGCAAATCAAAAGTCTGTACCACACGCAGATTCGCCATTGCCAGCCGTTCTTTCAGCCAGACAAGGTACTTATCACCAGGATGATTCAAAGATAAAAAAGGAGTGAGCATAGCCATTAAGCGCCTCGAAGGAAGTTACAGTCCCATTGTAGAGATTCCTCTGAAACAATTGAAGCGCCAATTGACGTGTTTTTTGGTAAGCTATAACGCCTATAAGACTTCCCCCGTTCCGCTTGTCGTCACGAGGGAAGGAAATACAATGGGACAGAAGTGAGGCGCTGTCAGGGTGTCATCCCTGGCATATCCATCATATCGCTTTCAGGTATTTCAAGTTGTACTTCTGATGATGGGGCAGGGATAGGTGGTAGGGCTGAGAAACTAATTCCATTTGGAGCAGTGCCGCTGGGATTGGTAGCGATGACCGTCTTTTGCTCAATGTCAAACACTGACACGGTATTCTCGTAAATATTTGTGATGTACGCATAGCGGCCTGAAGAATCAATCGTAGCAACAACTGTGAAGGTGACAACAACCACAAACGAATACCCGGATCGGTCCACCTCATACGATCAGCGCATTCCAATTGCCATAAGTGTTCTTTATCTTACCCGACGGGATGCTCCGCACGATCGCGAGCGCGCCTATTATGAGGTCATTCAAGCCAGCCCCCGGCAAATCCCGCCCGCCGCAAGCCACTGACGAGGTACGGGCAGTGTTGCGTCAATCGCCACAAGAAGCCCGTGCGATGATTTTCGATCATCAGAATGACCGGGCCCTGATTGAGCCCGAAATGCCACGGCGATACCCAACCGTGGGGATTGCCCGATTTCTCCGGGAAGGTTGGATTGAAGGACGCTTTGAATCCGTATGGATTCGACTCTGTCAGTTTAGCTTCGTGGATACAATAGCCAAGCACGGGCAACACGATCTCCGGCGCGAACGGCAACGACGCCACCACGGCCCACGGCGCGATGGTGCCATCGTCCGGTCCGTACGGTACGCCTCGTGCCACGTAGTCGAAAAACTGTCGCTCGATTCCCTTGACGCTCATGACCTTTGGCCCCGGACCTTCGCTGGCAGTGATTCCCCAGCAATCGCGGCTGTAGGCCTCGAAATTCAGCGGGTTGTCGATCGCGTATCCTTGCTGCACATACGTAGCACGGCGGCTATTCTCGAAATAATCGATGCCCTTCTCACGCATGAAGGCGTCCTGAATCCCGCGAAAGTCGATCCAGATATGTGAGAGCTGGTGGGTAAACAATGGCCCGGCGTAAAGATACTCCTGTCCGTAAATGCGTTCCCACTTGTACGTGGCACACCACGCCGAGTAGCTGGTCTCCGGCAGCGGATGGGTGGGAGAACCGAGCCCCAACACATACAGCAGCAGCGCCTCGTCGTAGCCTTCCCACCGGTATTCGAGAAAGCCGCTTTCGGGCTTCCAGCCGTGCGTGACGGTTGAGCCGCCATTCTGCGCCCATCGCCAATCGGCACGGCAATAAAGCGCGTCGGCCAGGGAGCGGATCTCCCGCTCGTCGGACGTATCCGCGTCAAAATAGAGTCGCGCCGTCAACGCGCCGGCCAGCAGAAACGTGCTATCCACCGTTG
>JANMSY010000197.1:0-1766 GCA_031389865.1 Anaerolineales bacterium
GACTCTCATCCGGCGGAGCGGGCATGGCCAGGGCTGTGAGAATGACGCGGTCCAGGATGGCAGTTCCATCATAAAAGCGAAGAACACCAGTTGGACCCAATGGTGCAGAGATTAAACTGACAGGTGTATCTGTACTGCTGACAGGTGTTTCGATTGTTGGTGATGCCGTTGCAGTTTTGTTCTGGAAGGGAGTCAGCCCATTAAGCAGAATGAATGCAGCTGTGGCAATTGTGATCACTCCTGCCAGAGCGGCCGGTATCCATTTCCTGTGCGGTCCCAACTGCTGATCCGTTTTTCGTACAGGAGAAATTGAAATGGGAACTGCCAGCTCAATCGTGTTTGCGCTGGACCTTTCATCCATCACGGAGTTGAACGCGGCTGCAAACTCATTCGGCGTCTGAAAACGGTCTGCGGTATCCTTAGCCAGCGCGCGGTCCAGCACATCTTGCAATGGGGCAGAGAGCCCAAGGACCGGCGCAGGCGGCTCGTTGATGTGTTTGAGCAGAATGCTCATGGTCGTTTCCCCGTCAAAGGGAACGTGCCCCGCCAGCATTTCATATAAGACGATACCCAACGAATAAATATCGGTGCGCTCGTCGGTATGTTCACCGCGCGCTTGTTCGGGACTCATATAGGCCGGCGTGCCGACTATCTTTCCGGTGGATGTTTGCAGACTCGAACTTAGAAAGCGGACCAGGCCAAAGTCGCCGAGAACAGGTTCGAAATCCAAAGGGAGCGGCTCACCGGGGACGATCTGGCTGGAACGTGATGTGAGCAGGATATTGGAGGGTTTGACGTCACGGTGGATCACTCCGCTGTCATGAGCATACTGGAGGGCACTGGCCACTTTTGTCAATAATCGGCTAACCTGTGGGAGTTCCAGCCTCCCAATTTTCCCGTGCAGGGCATTCAGATATTGCGAGAGGGATGGGCCGGCGATATATTCCATCACAATGTATGGTTGATCGTCGATCGTATCAAAATCAAAGACTTGAACGATGTTCTGATGGCGTAATTTGGCAACGACCTGAGCCTCCCGCTGGAAGCGTTCAAGCGCGGCTGTGTCTTCCTCAAAATCGTTGCGCAGGATTTTGACGACCACTTCACGTTGTAATGTTGTATGCATGCCTAAATAGACGACTGCCATGCCCCCGCGCGCAAGTAATGAATCGATATAAACCTTGCCCAGCGTTTTACCGATCCAGGTACTCATGATTAAGCTTTCTCGTTTCTGTTAACAATGAAAGGAAAAACTTCTTGATAATGATGAATTATGGAGATGACCCAAAGCCCTGTCAATACGGGCTTGCCCTACCTTTTGTTACAACCGAATTTTATCTCCCAATGGTAGGAGAATAAATTAAGAATTCGTGGCAAAACCCATTTCGGTGTAGGCTGTGCCCTGTTTTCTGCCGTATAATTTGACCATTACAAGAAAATGGGGATCTCCCCGATGACCGACCGCAAACTTCGCGTTTTCCTCTGCCATGTTTCGCAAGATAAGCAAAAAATTGGATGTCCAAGTGACATCCAATTTTTTTTCTACTTCCCTAACCTTGCCCGTTCTTCCTCAATCACACTGTCCTCCAACTTCTTGAACAGCGGACCTGGCTGATTCAACTTCACTCCGGGCTTCAACCCGCTGGGCGTCCAGTAGGTCGGATTGCCAATCTGACTTACATCGCGGTAGCGTAATACCTTATGTGACCCAAGCGAATCGCTCACGTCTTCGATGTATTGCTCACCAGAGAGCGGCGTCTCATAGC
>JANMSY010000211.1:0-2004 GCA_031389865.1 Anaerolineales bacterium
ACAGGATGTAAACCCGCTTCTCTGTCATCTGTACCCGCCTCCGTTTCGACGAAAGGTCCTGCCCTTATGACTCCTCCCGCTTCCCCTTCCAGCGATTGGTGGCATCCCACTGTGGGACTCACCTGGCAATGGCAGATCGGCAACAATGAAATTGACACATCCATTGAAGCCGATGTCTATGATATTGATCTATACGTCGACCAGTCCATCATTGACGAACTGCATGCCAAAGGCCGCAAGGTGATCTGTTACATGAGCGTTGGCTCATGGGAGGACTGGCGACCAGACCAGGATCAATTCCCTGCAGACGTGCTGGGCAGGGACTATGAAGGCTGGCCTGGCGAAAGATGGCTGGATATCCGTCAGATAGACAAGCTCGCTCCCATCATGCTGGCGCGGCTTGACCTGTGCAAGGCAAAAGGCTTCGACGCGGTCGAACCCGACAACATGGAAATCCATCCCAACGACACAGGTTTCCCGCTCACGTACGATGACCAGTTGAAATATGCCCTCTGGCTTGCAGATGAATCTCACAAACGCGGACTCGCGATTGGTATCAAGAACGCAGCCGATCAGGTGCAGGATCTACTCCCACATTTTGATTTCGCCATCACCGAAGATGCCTTCTACTATGATTGGGCAGAGAAAATGAATCCATTTGTTGAAGCGGGCAAACCTGTCTTCGCTGCGGAATATACGGACCTGCCCGGCGATTTCGCTGTATTTTGCGAACGATCCAAACAACTCAAATTCAACACTATCCTAAAAAAACGCGGCCTTGACGCGTGGATCCAAACCTGCCCCTAACCCCTGAAACCTGACACCTGGAACCCTACTACATGAAATCTATCACCATCGGCAAACTTCGCGGACTACAACAGATCTCATCCAGGCGCGGCACATTCACTGCGCTGGCCTTGGACCATCGCCAGAATTTGCGGAAAGCCAATCCTGCTTTCGTCAGCGACGATGAACTCTCGCGCTTCAAGGTGGATGTGACAAGAGCGATCGCAACAAAGGCAACGGCCGTTTTGCTTGACCCTGAAGTGTCCGCCGCGCAAGCCATTGCCCAACGCGCCATCCCGCACAATGTTGGGCTCGTTGTCGCAGTGGAATCCACAGGCTACACAGGAGATGCAACTGCCCGTCAGGCGCAGATCATCCCCGGCTGGAGCGTGGAAAAAGCCAGGCATATGGGAGCCAGCGCCATCAAGCTGCTGGTCTATTACCATCCCGATTCGCCCACTGCAAGTGAGATTGAAGATTTCACCTCAAAGATCGCCGAAGATTGCATGAAGCAGGATCTGGTTTTGATGCTTGAGCCACTGTCGTATTCGCTGGATGAAGATAAAAAACTGGCTTCCGAAGAAAAACGGTACGTCGTCGTTGAAACAGCAAAACGATTAACCCCTTTGAACGTGGACATCCTCAAAGCCGAATTCCCACTCGACATAAACGACATGGACGAATCCAAATGGGTGGATGCGTGTAAGGAGATTTCCACTGCATCCGTTATTCCCTGGATTCTACTTTCTGCCGCGGTTGAATATGACACGTTTCTGCGCCAGGTCGCGGTGGCATGCAACGCGGGCGCCAGCGGAATTGCCGTCGGGCGCGCGGTGTGGAAGGAGGCGGTCATGATGAACGGTGATGAACGCATGAAGTTTTTGCGAACGACTGCAAAATATCGGCTCTCGCGCCTCACATCGCTTTGTCACGCGCTCGCCAAACCCTACACGGATTTTTATCAAGCCGACGCGCCGTTTGACTGGTATCGATCCTACGGTGTGTAGATGAAGAAAATCTGGCCGTTTCTTTTTTACTTCACCTTTTTTGCAGCAGCTTCCGGACTATTTCCGTTCACAGCACTTTACTATCAAAGCATTGGGCTTTCCGGGACACAGATCGGATTGCTTACAGGGTTGACTCCGCTCATTACTCTGATCGGTGCGCCGCTATGGACGGGTATCGCGGATGCCACGCATCGGCATAGAGTTGTCCTCA
>JANMSY010000232.1:0-19732 GCA_031389865.1 Anaerolineales bacterium
CTTTCAGCCGCCTGGATGTGGGCCGATGGCGTATGGACCATCGAATTCAGCCGCAAGCTGACCACTGGTTCCGAGACGGATGTGCAGTTCTCCGACCTGACCGGCATGTACTACTTCGGCCTCGCTCTCTTTGAGAACGCCCAGGTCCTCCATGCCTTCCAGACTGGCTCAACCCCGTTCGTTTTCATGCCATAGGAATAAATTTCAAGTAGTAAGTTTGACGGTAAATCGAAAACCCGGAGCCAATACTCCGGGTTTTTTCCATATCAGGGATCGTCGCTCTGTGGTGCAGCAGCATACCTGGTCCATTACTCTTTGCCCATGCGTTCAAACAAATGATGCTCATACGCATACGCCGCCAGTTCGATACGATTGTTCAAATGTAATTTCTCAAACATATGGCTGACGTAATTACCAACCGTCTTTTCGCTCAGGTTTAACAGACTTCCGATCTCCGCATTCGTCCTTCCCCGTGCAAGATGGATAAGTACATCCATTTCGCGGTCTGAAAGTTGACGGAAGGCATCTTCCTCCGCTTTTCGTTCCGCCTCTCGCACACGGCCAAGCAGGCGTGCAGTCGTGGACGGATCCAGCAACGCTTCCCCGCGCGCCGCAGCCCGGATGGCACGCAGCAATTCCTCATTCCCAACCTGTTTCAATACATAACCGACAGCGCCGGCGCGGACTGCCCGCACAACCAGTTCGTCATCGGCAAAGGATGTCAGCATGACCACTTTGCTTTCAGGAAACCGGGCTGATATTTGCCGGGCTGCTTCTATTCCTCCTTCACCAGGCAGACGGATATCCATTAATACCACGTCAGGACTTAGCTTTTCGGCTGCATTAACTCCATCTCTTGCAGTGCTTGCTTCTCCGATCACCTCCATGTCTGGCTGATCGTTCAGCAGGGTCATCAGACCGAGCCGCACAATGTCATGGTCATCTACAAGCAAAATGCGAGTTTTTTTCATTTTGTTGATCTTTCGCGTTGAAGGATGGGGAGCAGTTGAAACGCAATCCTTTATTGATCTATCCACGGAATGACAAGTGTTACTGTTGTACCTTTATTATTTGCGAATTGCAGATTGCCATTCAATAATCGGGCGCGATCGTGCATGTTGCGCAAACCATAGCCTGCTTTTGGCTCAGGATGGATGCCAACACCGTCATCCTGGATCTCGATTTGGAGTTGAGTACCCAGGTCGTTTGCACGGATCTCGACATTCTGTGCCTCGGCATGGCGCACGATGTTCGCAAGCGATTCATTGACGATTGCGAAGACATGGTCAGAACGTATGTGTGAGAGTTTTCTGCTGTTCAACAAATCCGTATCCAGCGTAATATTGACCATGGATGTGTAGTGCAGATTCTCTGCCATTTGTTGCAGCAGCACAGGCAGGGATTCGCCTCTAGAAGCTGAACCCGCATGAAGTTCCGACAGGTTGCGTCGCAGGTCAATGATGGCATCACTCAGGACCGTAACCGATTTTCCCAGCCGCGAACCGATCTCGCTCTTTGGGTCTGCCAGCTTCCAGGCGGATTCGACCAACAGTCCCGCTGTGTATACTTTTTGGATTGCGCCGTCATGCAATTCGCGCGCCAATCTCTCGCGCTCGGCAGTGATGATCTGGTGCTGCTCCAACTGCTCAATGCGGCGTTCCGTCTCGACGTTGAAGATTTCAAGAGCGCGGATCAGGGCTACCGCGATGATCAAACCTGTCAACGAACGAAATACCAACGGAGGAATTCCAACAAATTCCGTAAATGTAGCCCGGTTGATGATATTCCCTGGGAAGAAACCGACCGGCGGAGGTATTAACCCGGCTAGCAAGGCATAGGCTCCAAGAGTGATGCCAGCTATTTGCAGGGTGAGGACAATATTTGGGACATTCAACGGTTTAATGCGCAGCATGGTGTGCCGACGCAACCCATAGGCTGCCAGGAGTCCTCCGGGCAACCCAATGAAATAACGTGCCAGTGTATTTGCCACGTATCTCCATGGGCGCTCATCGGAAATGGTGGAGGGGATGATGGAAAACAAAATGATGAGCCAGCCAATGAAAAGGATAATGGTGAGCCAGTGAAACCAGCGTCCTCGTTTGCCTGTGTATAAAAGCGCCAGCCCAAATTCGAACAGGAAAACAAATGAAAGTGCCAGCAGGATCAAATGCAAAATGTTGAGAACTCGCATGAATTCGAGACTCAGGTATTCTGCCTGAATTGGAATGAACAAATCCCCCCATTCATGGAAGCCATGAGCAATGCCAAAGGCTGCCAGCCATCGCAAGCTTCTTGCCAGATCAAGCCGGGAACTTTGACGGGTCTGCAGGATGATGGCAAACCCTAATAAGAAAAAAACCAGCCCATATACAAAGTAAATGATGGACTGGTTGAGTTTAAAGAATTCAGCCAGGGTGATCATGGATTGATTTTACATCACAACCCCAACCACTTTACAGCCTCGCGCGCAAGATTCGTGGCAGGTCCCTGGCGGGCGGTGCATGGAGGCAATGATTCCAGGAACAACCTTCCATATTGCTTGGTCAGCACGCGGCGGTCGAGAATGGCGACCACGCCGCGGTCAGATGCGGTACGGATCAGTCGCCCAAATCCCTGGCGGAATTTCAAAATGGCTTCAGGCAGATAGTATTCCTGAAAGGAATCCTCATACATTTCGGAGCGGGCCGCGATCAGTGGATCCGTGGGGACATCAAAGGGCAATTTTGTGATCATCACAAGCGAGAGCGAATCGCCGGGCACATCCACACCTTCCCAGAAGGATTTGGTGCCCAACAGCACAGCGCGTTCTGTGGCTTTGAATGATTCAAGCAATGCATTTGGTGAGGCGCCATCTCCCTGTTCGTAGACGTAGATCTCTTCACGCGCCAATGCCCCTGTAATGGCCTGGGATGTCTTCTTCAACGCGGCATAGGAGGTGAAGAGCACCAGCATCCGCCCGCCGATGGCTTTCGCCGTAGTAATGATCGTGCGGTCAAGAGCCTGCTGATAACCGTTGGCGTTGGGTTCAGGAATGTCATTGGCAATATAGAGCAGCGCCGCGCTTTCGTAATCGTACGGCGAACCCAATTGCATCTCCTCTGCTTCGTCTGCGCCCAGGGTATTGCGCAGATACTGGAATTCACCGTGTGTGGTCAATGTGGCAGAGGTCAGGATGACAGTCTGCTTCTCGTGCCAGAGATATTTCTCGATCAACGGTCCCACACGCAGGGGGGCGGCGTTCAACCCTAGTTTGTTCCCATTGGGCTGGACTTCGATCCAATACACGAGGCCATCGCTGGGCTTGCTGATCATGCCTGAGACATTGGCCTCGGCTTCCCCGAGCCTGCGCGCCACGTTGCTGAGATCTGCCATCACATCCTGCAGGTTCTCATGACCATCCTGATACAACTCTGCAATTGCCTGGTAAATTTCCTCCAACGCTTTCAGCAGCATGCGCAGAGCAGAACCAGTGCCATCCCATGCAATCTCGACCTCCTCCCAGTACGGCAACGTCCGTGTGGAGGGCAGGACGCGTGCCTGCCAGGCATAATTCGATTGCGCCTGTCCTTCGCGTTGGAGACGGGCGAACTCAGCCAGCACGGTGAAGAAGGAACGATTCATCTGCTCGATGCGGAACGACATGTCGGTGGCGCGGACCACTTTTTGCTGAAGCAGGCCGAAGTCTGATGGGCGAAGCGCATCCTTCGTCTCTGTGAGTAAGTGTCCAAGCACGCCGGATGTCGATCCACCGATTTCCTTGGTCATGCGTTCCAGATCGAATTGGTTTAATTTGAAGGAAAGTGAATTGGTTGTCGCCGATTCAAGGTGGTGTCCCTCATCGATGATGAGGTGCGAATATTCGGGCAGCACTTTACTGCCCGTTGCAATGTCTGAAAGCAGCAGTGCGTGGTTGACCACCAGCACATGTGCGGATTGTGAGGCGGTCTTGGTGCGATGGAATGGGCACGCGCCGCCTGTTCGTTTGATACAGGTTTCAGTGGTGCAGGCATCGTCCTCCGCCGAGAGACGCATCCACACTTCACGCTCGGCGGGCCCTGTCAGATTCAACTCACTGCGGTCGCCGCTCTGATTCGTCATCTGCCATACCATCACTTTTGCCAGCACACGCATTTCATCTGTGGTGCGCGGACCGAAGTGACGAAGGTTTTCCAGACGGCGCGGACATAAATAATTCGAGCGTCCCTTCAAGATGGCAAAACGAAAATCAAGGTTTAACGCCTGACTGAGATTGGGAAGGTCACGTTGAATGAGCTGGTCCTGCAGGTTGATCGTGTTTGTTGAAATGACCACGCGCGTGTTGTTTTGTTTGGCGAACAACGCGGCAGGCACGAGATAGGCAAATGACTTCCCGACACCTGTCCCTGCCTCCACCATCAAATGGCTTCCATACGAAAGTGCGTTCGTAACCGCCCGCAGCATTTCCACCTGTTCGGGCCGCTGTTCGAATGCCTCGAAGTATTGCGAGAACGGACCGCCATACTCAAGTACCGAAGCGATCTCTTCCGCATCCAGAGGCATGGGCCTTTCGGGATTTTCCAGGGGTGGATATTTGGACTCGTCGAACCACGCGCCGGCATCCTTCTTTTTGACGCGTTTCGGTTGGACGCCGTCCTTGCTGCGAGTGCGGATCACCTCCTGAAATAACCAGCTGGCATCCCATGCAAGCGGCTCGCTCGAGCGCAGAATTTCATCCACCAATTCGAGCGGCAGCTCGCGCGCCATTTCAAACAGACGGTTGAACGCCGCCATGGTGACTCTGGCATCATCCAGTGCGCGGTGGGTTGCGGGCAGCAGAATTCCAAGTTGTTTCCCCAGCGACCCCAAATTATAGCGGCTTGCCGTTGGCATCAATACGGATGCCAGTTCATAGGTATCAATGACTTCGTTATATGGAAAAAGCCCCGACTTCTGCAGGAAACCCAGATCAAAACGGACGTTATGACCCACAATCGGCGCGTCACCTACGAATTCTTCGAGCCGGGGAGCCATGTCTGCCAGGCGCGGCGCATTGCGGACTTCTGCATCGCTGATGCCCGTCAACCCGGTAATAAATTCTGGAATATGTTTGTTGGGGTTGATGAGCGACGACCACTCAGCTTCCACGCGATGACCTTTGAACTTCACCGCCCCGATCTCAATGATGGCATCGCTGCTTTGATTGAGACCCGTGGTTTCAATATCAATGGCTACAATTGATTGCATAATACGTGTACTTCGTTGAGCATTGAGGCAGATGCCTTATGCTCAAATCAATTCTCTTTCCAAGGGGATATATTATCTTCAGCTTGCAGAAGTAGAACAAGTGTATCATAAATGTGCAGGGGCACGAACTATCGTCCTGCGGATATCGTGCCCCTGCACATTATTCCGGTAACGCGGCTTTGATCGCCGCCAGCTGAATCTGGCTGATGGGCTTTTCCTTCGCCTTCTGCCGAAAGAAATCCTTTACCTGCTTCAACTTCATTGCAGGCACGGGCGTGTCTTCTGCACTGATCTCCACTTCGTCGTGGGTGAAAACGATTAATGGTTTCGGTTCGGGGATCTGCGCCTCATCGAGGTGTTTGGCAAAATACTTTTTGAGGGCGTTGACCTCATTGTTAATTTCAATGTCGGGTCGTCCCAGACTTTCCTGTCCAAAGATGCGCATATACGACTGTAAAAATCCACCACCGCTCATCTGCCAGCGATTCTTTTTATAAGTGGCCTGTCCACGCTGGTGGTAGGGCATCACTATCCACACACCGGAAGGTCCAACCAGCAGATGCGAAGCGGGAGCGACGTAGTGGTACATGGTGTAGTCGCCGGGTAGGCCCTTGAGTCCCGCATCCAGTTTTTCATCGGGACGTGGTCTTCGTCCATAGCGATTGCCCATATACATGCCGATCTGCGTCAGTGTAAATCCCACAAGAAGAGCAGCAAGTGCATAGACAAACAGGTCTGTGCGGGTCAGGGAAATATACATTCCCACTCCCAGTACTGCCAGCGCCGCAAGGCTGGTCCAATTACCGATCGTTCCATTGCGTTTGATCAATTTTTCGTTCTTGATGATTTTCATGAATACCTTTTGGGGGACACGGATTTCACAGAATTAACGGAGGGCTTCGAATTTGACGGAAGAATTATGTCTTGATCCACGAAAGGGTTCCTTTACGTTCATTATCATAGACTTTTCGGCGGAATTCAGCAGCCGGGCCAAAGTTGAGCACTAATCCTACTTCAATTTGGGTCGCTTTTAAATAATTCAGCAATTGAGCAGCATGATCCTCGACGATCCTTTCACCCGCCTTCAATTCCAGCAAAACAACATCATCAACAATCAAATCTGCGATATATTCGCCAACTTTACGATCATGGAAATAAACCTGTAAATGGACTTGCGGCTCAGCTTTCATTCCAAGTTCAGTTAATAGTATTAACAGGGAATTTTCATAAACCTTTTCGGAAAAACCATAACCAAGTTCCTTGTGAACTTGAAAAAATGCACCCAGAATCTTCCCTGTCAAATCCGAATGCCTGCCCTCAAATTTGCCGCGAATCGTCATTGTTTTGTTCTTTCCGTAAAATTCAAGTTTTATCCGTGTTGCCCGTGCAATCCGTGTCCAATGATTATTTCTTCAAACTTTCCTCGATCGCGCTCTTCATTGCACCAAGAACGTTCGCTTCCACAGCATTCTTTGCCACGCGTACAGCGCTCTTGATCGCTTGTGCGTCAGAGCGGCCATGACCAATAAACACCATCCCGTTTACGCCAAGCAGTGGCGCCGCACCTTCCTCGCTGGGATCAAGCATTTTCTTGATGGAACCCAGCGCTGGTCTGACCAATGCACCGCCAACTTTTGTTTGCAGGTTTCCACCCTTGATTGTCTCACGGATTTTCTCGATCAATAACTTTGCTACTGCCTCTGTGGCTTTCAGGAACACGTTTCCAGTAAAGCCATCCGTGACAGCCACATCCACATGCCCATTGAAGATCTCCTTCCCCTCTACATTCCCAACGAAATTGATCTTCGCATTTGCAAGCAGGGGATAGGCACCCTTAACCAACTCGCTTCCCTTGCCTGCCTCCTCTCCATTGGAGATCAAGCCGACTCTTGGATTCTTGATGCCACGAACCCTTTCCGCAAAGACGCTTCCCATGATTCCGAATTGAGCAAGATTTTCGGGCTTGCAATCCGGGTTTGCTCCGATGTCAACCACGGTGCAGATGCCTGTCGCCGTGGGGAACGGACCCGCCAGTGCCGGGCGGTCCACACCGCGGATGCGACCCAGCCTGAACAGGGAGGTGACCATCGCTGCACCGGTATTCCCCGCGGTAACGAATGCGTCTGCTTCGCCGTTTTTCACAAGGTCAAGCCCAACCGCCATGGAGTTCCGTGCTCCCTTGTGACGTGCCTTCATCACCAGGTCTTCGCCTTTATCGTGCATCGTCAACATCTCAGGTGCGTCGATAACCCGTATGGGTAGAGTCCCCGCATTGGCAGAATCAAGGATTGGCTGGATCTTTGAAGCATCACCCACAAGAATAATTTCCACCCCGTATTCACGCGCTGCACGTACCGCGCCTTCCACGTCTGGGGTTGGGAAGTTATCGCTTCCCATTGCATCTATAACGATTCGAGTCATGTATTCTCCTTGCTTGACAATGGTATGAACACGATTATAATACGCCGTGCTTAGGCGCTGGTGCTGGAATTGGCAGACAGGCATGGTTGAGGGCCATGTGCCGCAAGGCGTGGAGGTTCAAGTCCTCTCCAGCGCACAAGTAGTAAAAATCCCCGTTGTGGGGATTTTTTGTTTTCGCATATATTTCGTCCTAAGCGGAGCGAAGTAAAGACGAAGAGCGCCTCACTCCAAGCCGCAAATTGATTCCGTTTAGCGGGGAATGATCAGGCTGCAACAGGTGACCGCCCCCTCCGCCTTCGCCAATTCAGAGACGTCGACGGGTAGAACGTTGTATCCCGCCTCTTCAAGCTGTGCGCGCGTCTTCGGGAAAGCAGTGGGAAAAATAATTGAATTGCATACTGGCAGGCAGTTTGCAGCGAGCGGCTCGGATTTGTCCACTTCGATCAGATTGAACGTATCAAAATGATATACGTCCACCCAATTCTTGTTTATCAACAGAGTGCTGTCATCCACGCGTGTAACGGCGGTTTTCAAATGCAGGCAATCATGCATTTCCACGCCAGTGACTGTATAACCATATTCCCCAAGCAATTCATTTAATTGATCGATGGCTTCCGGATTGCTTCTCGTGGACAGCCCTATGTAGATATTCCTGCCAAGCACAAGCACGTCACCACCGTCCACTGTAGCCGGTTCACGCACGTGGACAAGTTTGATGTGTGGAGCCAGCGCGCGGCTGATGGATTCGGTTTCAGGTTTACGAGAATCAGCTCCGGGTCGGGTGATGACCGCTACATCGTCCAGAATAAATGCTGTGTCTTCCACAAAGACCGAATCGGGCAAATCGGATTCGGCCGGTAATTCGATCACCTCACAGCCCAGCTTTTTAAGCGCCTGTACATATTCGCCGTGCTGTGCACGTGCCACGTCCAGATCGATCGGAGTCCGCTCAATGTGCGTGATCTCGCACTCATCGAAGCGCGGGCTCACCTCGCGGGTGATCGCAATCGTCATTTAGTTGCCGCCAGTGCGATAGCGATCGATCAGGGCCTTCGTGCGCGGGTCCTGCGGCTTGCTGAACAATGCGGCGGGCTTTGCGTCTTCAATGATTTCCCCATCTGCCATCACCAGTACGCGGTCCGCGACCTCCCGGGCGAATCCCATTTCATGAGTCACGACCAGCATCGTCATGCCTTCCTTGGCAACCTTTTTCATCACGTTGAGTACTTCGCCGATCAACTCCGGGTCGAGTGCAGATGTGGGTTCATCAAACAGCATGACCTTGGGCTCCATGGTTAAAGCACGGGCAATGGCAACGCGTTGTTTCTGTCCACCGGAAAGACGGTTGGGATATTCATCCTTCTTGAACAACAGGCCCACACTATCCAGGTGTTGCTCAGCCAGTTCGGTCGCCTTGGCGCGGTCCATGCCTTTGACAGTCACGGGACCCTCCAGCACATTTTCAAGTACCGTCATGTGCGGGAACAGGTTGAACTCCTGGAATACCATGCCTGTTTTCAGGCGGACGTCATGAATGAGGTCGCGATGTTCCTTGCCCTTTTCGCCGGCCTGCACTTTGATGCCATCCACTTCTATGGTTCCAAAAGAGGGTTCCTCGAGAAAGTTTATGCAGCGCAACAGGGTGCTTTTGCCAGAACCGCTGCGCCCAATGAGGCATACCACTTCACGCGAGGCAACATCCACCGAGACTTTTTTCAGCACATGCAGGCGCCCAAAATATTTATCGAGTTCAGAGACTTTTACGATGGGTGAGGAGTTGGGCGCCATGCTAGCGATCTCCCCTGGAAAGTCGGGTTTCGATCTTGCTTTGCAGGTAGGAGAGAATGAGCGTCATCATCCAATAAAAGATGGCGGCCATGATCAGCGCCTCAAGGCTTCTGAATTGGGCGCGTCCCACTTTGACGGCATTCCACATAATCTCATGGACAAACCCGGTCGCGGCGACGAGCGCTGAATCTTTTGTCATGGCGATGAAATCATTGCCAATGGGCGGAATGGCAAATCGCAATGCCTGGGGCAAAACGATCCGTTTCATGGTTTGGCTGGGAGTCATTCCCAGCGCCATGGCAGCTTCCCGCTGGCCTTTCCCGACCGATGACAACCCCGCACGGAAAATTTCACTCATATACGCGCCGTAGTTGAGACCCAATGCAAGCACACCAGCCCAAAGCCCGGACAGAATGATACCCAGTTGCGGCAGGGCAAGAAAGAAGAAAAAGATCTGTAGATACAACGGAGTTCCACGGATGAGCGAAACGTAGAACGTGCTCAATGCATACACAGGAGGGATTGTGGAGAGGCGTCCCAGCGCTGCAAGCAGAGCCAGGATCATTGCCAGGATAATCGAGAGAACAGAAACGAGAAGCGTGTCATTGATCCCCCTGCCGATGAAAGCCATATTGCTTCTGATAAATTCGTAATCCAGCTGAATGGTCTTAATTCCAAGAAAACTTTGTCCGCTGAATAGGAATAGAAGGATCAGCAGCAGTATTCCCCAGGACAAGGCAACATTCGCGCGGAAGTGGCGTGCCTGGCGTTGTTGTGTTTCATAAAGTAAATTGCCTTTTGCTACTTGCTCAGCCGTGTCGCGGGCGATGGTAGATTCTGCCATTATGCAGCCTGCTCTCTCTAAAAGATACGGAAAAGCATGGAGGCAGGAACACCTGCCTCCATGCTTCTATTCAAGACAACTTATTTGGGAGCCTGGGTCAGGTCCGCACCGAACCATTGGTCGGAAATTGCGGTCAAACGGCCATCGTTGTGCATGGCCTTGAAAAGATTATCCACTTCGGCGCGCAGGGTGTCAGTGGGAAGAGTCGAGGATTTGTCAAATGAAGCTGCCAGATCTTCAGAGTAAACGGGAGATCCGAGTTTGACAACTGGGAATCCAGCGGCGATGTTTGCATCCACCACTGTTTCAGACGTGACATAGCCAACGAAGTCTTCGCGGCCTGCGGCAATTGCCTGGGCACATTCCTGGTCGGTTTCAAGCGCCACAACGGTTACATTGGGAGCCTGGGCGTAGACCGAAGAATCAGGAAGACCGAGGGCTTCCATGTCATGATTGAGCCATGATTCGTATGTGGTAGCAGCGCCGGCGCATAATGATTCGCCTTCGAGATCCTCCAGCGAAGCGAAGCCAGAGTCGGCGCGCACGGCTACGACGGCAGGGGTGTAATAGTAAGGAACACTGAAATCAAGGATCGCCTGGCGGGCAGGGGTGATGGTCATGGAGCCAACGCTCACATCCCATTTGTCCGCCCAGCTGCCGGCGGTGATCGCATCCCACGAGGGAGTGGCGAAGCAGGTTTCAACGGCAAGTGAATCACCAATGGCTTTTGCCACGTCCACATCGAAACCTTGCATTTCGGCGGTGGTCAAGGTGTCAGAGGGGCACTTGGTACCTGAGGCACGTGTGCCTGCGGTATTGAGGAAGGATTGCGGCTCATAATTTGGATCAGTGGACACCAAAATGTAGCCGCGCTCTTTGATCGCATCGAGCAGGTTATCTGCCTTGGATGCGCCCCCGCCTCCACATGCGGCGAGCATGAGGGAAGCTGCGATCCCTATAACCAAAACACTGTACAGTCTTTTCATTTAATTTCTCCTCCAAGATTTTTGAAATCTTTCCTTTGTCTTTCCATGCATAAAACTGTGAATCCTACAGGACGGAACACCTCCTTCCATACCTGGATGGTCCCTCCAAGCATAGACTATTTTTATCAAATATGCAAGAGATTATGGAAAAAAATTGCGTATTCATTGTTATCAAACAGGCTCGTTGGGAGTTGCCGTGATTCTGCTGACGAGGGATTGCCAAATCCCGTCCATGCAGGAAATACACGGCATTTGCCCCGAATCTGGCGGCTGGATTTGTCAATCCAGCCGAGCATCACGGCGATTCCCAGACAACCACAGTCAGTCCTTTGACAATTTCTGAATGGTAAAATGATAGGTATCAAATTTAGGAGGCAGTGCACATGTCTGCAATTTTCCCAAGCGAAGAGTGGCTCCAGGGGCTTGAGGCGAAACTCAACTCGGATGCACGTTACAACGAAGTTGCCAAAAACTGGGAAGGTGACCTGTTCTTCTTCATCGAGCCCGAAGGCCATCTGGACGAAAGACTTACGTTCTATTTGGACCTCTGGCATGGTACCTGCCGAAAAGTGGAATACAAGCCCGCAGCAGAAACCCATCCAAACCCCACCTTCACACTGACGGCTTCCTATAACAATATCACGTCGATCCTGACCGGCAAACTGAACCCCATGACTGCCATGATGACATCCAGGTTGAGGGTCAAAGGCAGTATGGGGTATATGATGCGCAACGTGCCAACCGTGCTCGATTTTGTCCGCGTGGCACAGGACGCGACCACGGAAATTTTGTAAACCCGCCGAGCAGTCGAAGCGCCGTATGAACATAGATCCAACATAAGACGTTGCCCTTCGTCTACGCCGCGGAAAAACGCGGTTCCGCTCAGGGCGAAAAAATATTATGCAACCTATTCTCAAAATTGACCTCACGGCTGGCAGGACAGAAGAATACCGAATCCCTGAACAATGGGAAAAGGATTTCCTGGGCGGCGCATCACTCGCCGCTCGAATTTTGTATGCATCCTTGAGTCGCGAGCTCGATCCGCTGTCGCCTCAGGCGCCGCTGCTTTTCATGATGGGACCGCTGACGGGCACAAACGGGCCAACGACAGGTCGCTTCGTCGTCTGCGGAAAGGGGCCTGCTACCGGTCTATGGGCAGAATCCAACATTGGCGGGTTCTGGGGTCCCGAACTGCGTACAACTGGCTATGATGGTTTGTGGATCACGGGCAAGGCTGAGAAGCCAGTCTATCTTTGGCTGAACGGGAACAGGCTTGAGGTCCGGGATGCCGCGCATTTGTGGGGGCAGAATACATACACCACGCAGGAAAGAGTCAAAGAGGATGTCGGTGAGAAGTCCGCGCGCGTGTGCGTGATCGGGCCGGCGGGGGAGAAGGGAGTCCTGTTCGCTTCGATCATGTGCGATCATGGTCGTATGGCCGGGCGGACCGGCCTGGGCGCGGTGATGGGCGCGAAAAATCTCAAGGCGGTTGCAGTCCATGGCACGCATCAGATCCCTGTTTTTGATCTGACGAAATATATGCCGTTGCGCTCGGAAGCCAACCGAAGCCTGAAACAGGATAACGAAGCAAAGGTGTTGCGTGAACTTGGGACTGCCGGTGCGGCCAATTATGCAGAGTACATGGGAGCCATGCCGGCCAAATATTTTTCACGCGGCTCGTTCGAAAATGTAGATAATATCTCAGGTGCGAAAATGACCGAGACGATTTTGACCGGACGAAGTGCGTGCCAGGGATGCGTGATCGCCTGCGGGCGCGTGGTGAAACTCGGCGATAAGGCAAAGCGCAAGGGGCCGGAATATGAAACGATTATCGGGTTCGGTCCAAACCTGCTGAACGATAGTCTTGAGTCGATCGTGGACCTGGGTGAACTATGTGATCGCTATGGCATGGACACGATCAGCACGGCCAACACGATTGGTCTTGCATTTCATTTATTTGAGAAGGGGGCGATCACAGAGAAAGATACCCATGGCATCGTCTTGAATTGGGGCGATGTGGATGTGATTGAGCAATTCGTAAACCTCATTGGTCGTCGTGAAGGAATGGGTGATGTTTTGGCGCAGGGATCGCGTCGCTTTGGGGCACACTTTGGCGCGGAGGAGGATGCGGTGCAGGTCAATGGGCTGGAGGTCGCGTATCATGACCCGCGCGGGGTCTCGGGCATGGCGCTATCGTACGCGACCAGTCCGCGCGGCGCCTGTCATAACCAGTCCGATTATTTCTTTGTGGACTGGGGGCACACGCATGAGAGCCTAGGCATCACTTATTTTGACCGTCATGCACAGGCAGAGAAAGCTGCGAATGTCGCGAAGCATCAGGATTGGAGGACACTGTTCAATTCCATTGTGATGTGTATTTTTGCCAACAGCGATCCTGAGATTCAAGTGAAACTGATAAACGCCGCCTGTGGCCTGAATTGGACGGTCGAAGATATGATGAAATGTGGCGAGCGCGGCTGGAACATCAAGCGCGCCATCAACAATCGAATGGGGTTGACTGCAGCCAATGACAAACTTCCCAAAGCATTGCTTGAGCCTTTCCCCGATGGCGGCTCGGCAGGATTTGTCCCGGATATAAAAGGTATGTTATCTGCTTACTACCAGGCGCGCGGCTGGGACCCGGACAGCGGAAAACCCACCCGTGAGAAGCTGCTCAAACTGGGATTGGACGACGTGGCCAAAGATTTATGGGGATAAATGAGAGGGGTTCGATTGACTCTTGCTTTGAAAAGAATCAAGCCGTCTAACGGTTGGCGGTTCTACTCCGATGGCCCCGGCGCTCTTTGCCGGGCATCGGATGCACATCGCGGACGCCGCTACGCGGCAGTCCCCGAAGATGGCTGTGTTGGGCTATTTTTTTGGTTGTATCCTTGACCATGTCAATGAAAGCCCTGGGGTTGATAATGTCAAGGTTCTATTCGGTGGCGCAAGATCTTCAGCATTCCCATATTCATATTGATATGGCTCAAGTAGCCTGGCCATTTGTGTTTCAGCCGCCTGGGTTGAAAAAAGGCTGCTTGTGTCTATCGGTACAGGACCGGGAGTTTGAGTGGGTACAAAGGGGGAAGGAATGGCTGTTGCCATCTGAGTTGGTGAAGCGCAAGAACTAACCATGAGCAGCTTTCGTTTGACTTTAACCTACATCCTTTTACCTTTTACCTTTTACCTTTTACAATGAATAGCCCAAATATGTGTTATACGGAATGAGTCCTTAATACGGTGTTATACAGTAACTTGCTGCATATGAGATTATGCAAAGCATTATACGCTCGTACCCTTTAAGCAGATCACGCCGTTTGATTTTTATTAGAAATTTGGACAGGACTGCAGGTTTTATCATCACTTGCAGTAGAATCCTGCCAATACAGGAGAGAATTTTTATGAAACTTGTTACCGTAGCTCAGATGCAGGCAATTGAAAAGGAAGCCGATGCCAATGACTTAACCTATGACCAGATGATGGAAAATGCAGGTCAGGGGCTTACAGATGTGATCCTTGATATCTTTGAAGGTGATGTTGAATCGGAAGTGGTAGGGCTGGTGGGTAACGGCAACAACGGCGGCGACACTCTTATCGCGCTGGCTGCGCTCGCGGCAGAAGGCTGGAAGGCGCGTGCCTATCTCGTCAAACGTAAAAAGGATGATCTTGTCAAACGCCTCCTGGAAGCGGGCGGTGAGGTCCTTTCGGGCGAAAATGCGTTTGAAAAACTGGCGGAAGCGATCGACACTGCCGACGTTCTGCTCGATGGCGTTCTTGGCACCGGCATCAAACTGCCGTTGAAGAAGGACGTCGCCGAACTGCTGGCGGAAGTTAACGATGTCCTGGATGGCATGGATGAGCAGCCGCTGGTGGTCGCGGTGGATTGTCCCTCCGGTGTGGATTGCGACTCGGGTCAGGTTGCCGATGAAACCATCGCCGCGGATCTAACGGTCACGATGGCGGCTGTCAAGCAGGGATTGTTGAAGCTGCCCGCCTTTGAATACATCGGTGAACTCCAGGTGCTGGATATCGGCTTATCCAATGATCTATCTTCCCTGAAGAATGTGCAGGCGGAAGTTGCTGATGCAGATTCCGTCACCGCTCTTTTGCCTGAACGATCGCTCGCTTCACACAAAGGGACGTTTGGCACCGCGCTCATCGCGGCGGGCTCCATCAATTACACGGGAGCAGCTCTCCTTGCAGGAGAAGCAGCATACCGCGTCGGCGCGGGACTGGTCACCATGGCAGTCCCCGCGGCACTGCACGGAGTGCTCGCTGGTCAATTTCGGGAGGCCACCTGGGTGCTGCTTCCGCATGAGATGGGCACGATCTCCTCGGCTGCTGCCGAGGTCCTTGCGAAAAATTTCGAGCAAGCTTCGGCATTGCTGATCGGCCCTGGCTTTGGTACCGAAAACCAGACAAAGGAATTTATAGAGAACCTTTTGGAAGGAAAATTTTCCGCGAAGAAGAATGCACAACGTATCGGCTTCGTGCACCAGGAAGCTGAAAAGAGTGCAGAGAACAAGTCCAAAATGCCGCCGATGGTTATCGACGCGGATGGGCTGAAACTGCTCGCGAAGATCAAGGACTGGTACACCAAAATTCCTGCGCCTGCAGTCCTGACGCCGCACCCGGGCGAGATGGCCCTGTTGACAGAATTATCAAAGGAGGGAGTCCAGGAGAGCAGGCAGGAGGTCGCCAGTCAATATGCAAAGTTATGGGGACACGTCGTGGTCCTCAAAGGCGCATTTACTGTGATCGCCTCCCCAGATGGACAGGCGACCGTCATCCCGGTGGCGACTCCGGCACTTGCTCGCGCGGGTACCGGTGATGTGCTCGCCGGTCTCATCGTTGGTCTGCGCGCCCAGGGACTCGAGGCCTACGAAGCCGCCGTCGCCGGTGCATGGATCCATGCCCAGGCTGGCCTGTACGCGGCCGATGACCTTGGCACAACTGCATCGGTTCTCGCGAGCGATGTTCTGAATTCTGTGTCAGATGTCCTGAGTGATTTGGAATAATCTCTCGCACTGGGAGCTGTCTAACGTGGAAACGAATTGATATGGCATACATACCCTTCGTCTACATCGCATAAACGACATGCGGCTCCGCTCACACCGTTCGTGCCGCGAGCACGTCGGTGCGAGACGGCATGGTCGCGGTGCTCTTCGGGAGAGCGAATTAATAATTGAATCAAAAAGAGGAGCCTGAAAATCCAGGCTCCTCTTTCTCTTATGTTCTCAATCTAGCTATTCAAAAACTCTTCCAACGCTGCCTTGCTGATGCGGTAGGCGTTGCCCATCTTCTTGGCCTTCAGACTCTTATCGTTGATGGCGGCGATGACATCCTCTTCAGACACCTTCAGAATGGCCGCTGCTTCAGCGGGCGTCATCACATCCGGCATGCCGGCAGTTTTCCCGCCCCCGCCATTGCCCTGTGACTGCTGATTTTGCTGGTTCTGCATCGCGCCAGAGGTTGCCTGCTGCATGAGGTTGCCGATGCCCATGCCTGCGCCGATGCCAGCCGTGAGTCCTGCGCCGCCGCTGGGGTTCTGTGCGGCATCGCGCATCGCGTCCGCGGCCTGCAGCTGGGTATAGGTCGCCATATCGAGCATGCCCATATCGCGCAATTCCTGTGCAGATTTGCTGGATGGCTTGAGATTTCCAATATAGAAGGACTTGAGCGTCATGCCAAGGGCTTCGAAATCATCCTGCGCCTTTGCACGTACTGCGGCACCAATCTCCTCTGTCAGGCCGATCAACTCAACGACACTATTGGCAGCAGTCGTCTCGCCAAGCACATCCTGCAGTTTCGAAAGTAGCATGTTCTTCAGGCGCTCTTCGACGTCAGTTGTCCTGTATGCGCCCTGTGTGCCGACCACCTGGGTAACAAACTGCTGAGGATCCTTCACCTGGAAGGAATAGGATCCAAAGCCCTGCAGCAATGCCACGCCCAAACCCATGCCCGGATTGCGGACAATAATGGGCTGTGGCGTGCCCCACTTCTCGTTGGCAAATTCCTTCATGGAAACAAAATATACTTCGGCGGGGAAGGGTGTCCGGTCGTTGAACGCCTTGCCGATGAAATTAATCAGCAATGGGATGTTGGCGGTTGCGATCGTGTGACGCCCAGGCCGAAACACATCCAGCGCGTTTCCGTCACGGAAGAACACAGCCGCCTGCGACTCGCGTACGATCACCTGCGAACCGATGCGAAAATCACCAATGCCCGTTTCAGGGAAGCGATGCACGATCTCATCCTTCATCTCGTTCGGGTATTCAATGACGTCAAAAATTCTTGCCATGAGATTCTCCTTTGAAAGTGATACCAAATTTATTATAGTACATGCGCAACTGTGCCACAAGAACCGTTTGCCTTACTCTCATCATGCATCGCGCTGAGCGATCGCGAGCAACGCAGTCGAGGCGCCATTTCTTCTACGGATTTTCGCCCCTTACGTTTCACTTTCCGACATAGTCGCTACCCGCTGGCTGACAGCGCTTCTTCCTACGCCTCTGCCTGTTTCAGCTTCATTGGCTTGCCCGTACCCTTGTCCTTCAGCATTAAGATTTCCGCCATGATGCTGACCGCGATCTCTTCGGGAGTCTCGGCGTTCAGCTCCAGTCCCATAGGCGAGTGGACCCGCGCAATCTTTTCCTCAGATATGCCCTTGTCCTTCAACGCCTTCACCGTTGTCAGCCATCTGCGCCTGGAGCCGATCACGCCGATATATGCCGCGTCTGAATCAAGCAGACTCGGCAGTCCGAGCGCGTCCACGCCTGAGCCGCGGCTGGTGATGATCAAATAGGTTTGACGATCGATCTTGAGCTGCTCTGGCAGTTTCCCCATCTCCACCGGATAGTAGGCGTCTGCCCCGGGCACAGACTCGGGATTGCAAAACTCGGCACGGTCATCGTTGACCGCCACTCGAAATCCCAGCCATTTTGCCAGATGGACAACGGCCTTGCCCACATGTCCGCCGCCGATGACAACGATCATTGCAGGAGGAAGGATCGGTTCCACAAACACCTCCACGGTTCCACCACATACGCCCGGGTCGCCGCGGGATGGATCGGCCATGGTGTAGGAGAGTAAACGCGACTCACCGTCACCAAGCGCCATCCAGGCTTCATCGAGCACGCGGTGTTCCAGATCCCCGCCGCCGACGGTGCCGATAAATTTCCCATCCGGGTAGACGAGCATCTTGCTGCCCACATGCCGGGGGGTGGAGCCTTCACTCCTTACCACGGTGCATAATGCAGCAGAGCCGTTGTTATTTTGGATCTCTGAGATGGCCTGGTAAATGGTTTTCATGGAGCGCTGCCAGGGAACTGATGATCCGTTAGCTGAGCTGTCGCGCGAGCACGCGGACACGGATCGCTTCGATAAGCGCGCGGATGTACTCCATGCCTCTTTTGTTCGGAGTTTTTTCCAGGTGATTCCAGCGCCTGGCTTCGTAGTACAGGCAGGTGCGCAAGTCTGTCAGCGACTGCGAAAGTTGCTGGTTGCTTCGAAATAGGGCGATACCCTGTTTCGCGATCTCGCGGCACTTTTCGAAGGTGCCCCATTGTTCGACGCCGTCGAACGATTCCGCGAAGGGCAGCAGCTTACTCCAGGTTGCGTTATTGGACGGGATGTCAGTTTCTAACAGTTGAAAGTTGGGAATTTTGTTCATGCTAAAAGGAGCTTTCTGATGGTGTGTTTGACAAGCGGGAGATCATCCTGCACGGTGTTCCAGACAACGGCGAGATTCAGTTTGTAATCGTCGCCAACAATCTTATTGTGAATACTGATTGTCTTTGCCCAGGGAAGCTTTGGGTGCTGATCCTGAAATTCGATGGAAATATGTTTGGCGGCTTCACTGACGATGCCAACCTGGCGAGCGACCGCATCCTGTACCATCGGGCGGGAACTGAACTCACTTTCAGACATCCCGCGCGTATATCGCTCAAGTTGTTCGATGGCATCGAGCATACGACGCAAATGGACGGCATCATCTTTATTTATCAAAGACAACCTGGCCTTCCGTTTTCAAGATTGAATGCAGGGGCAATGGGGCGGGCAGGCAAGGATTTTCAGACTTATTCATACCTACATTGTACCTTAGTGCACGGCTCATTTCCCCCAAAGGACGCTAAAAATAGTTAAGACTCTGTTGCCCAATTGTAGATGGCATGCTCTTTCTACAAGTCATCTTAAAAATGGCATGTCACTCTGAGGGAGCGTTCGTCGCGACCGAAGAGTCCCGTACTTTCAGCATTAGAGATCCTTCGCGTAGTTTATCCTGAGCCGGGCCGAAGGGCCCAGGATGACATTTTTGAGACAAGTTCTAATTATTTTTCCAATAGATGTTTTTCAAGCTCGTCCATTGTGTCCATGAATGAATTTTCAATGTCCACGCCATGTAGATTCGAAAGGACAATGACTGACCACAGGCAGTCAGCCAGCTCATGTTCAAGTTTTGCGCGGTTGT
>JANMSY010000236.1:0-15645 GCA_031389865.1 Anaerolineales bacterium
ACGCAAACAACCCAAGCGTTAGTTCGGTGCGCCGCTCTTAACAAAATGACGCATCTGGGTATGCCCCAAAGCTACAAAGCGGTCTAACTTTTCAATCCGACAAACGGATTGCGCCTACTTTTTCATTTATGCACCAACGCCATAGGTGAAGGACAAATTCGACATATGATCCTTTATCGTTCAGTTGGCCTGCAGGAAATGGAGTTGATCTATGACAGCGGCATGAAGGCCTTTCCTGCCAGCCTGCCTCAACAACCAATTTTCTATCCAGTTCTTCAGCTTGAATATGCCCGTCAGATCGCGTCCGACTGGAATGCCAGAAACGGACAATATGCAGGGTACATTACTCAATTTAAGGTGGAAGATAAATATCTCAGTCAATTTGAAACGCATACAATTGGTGAATCTCAACACGAGGAATTCTGGATCCCAGCAGAGGAATGGGAGGCATTTAACCAGCATATCAGCGGTCATATCAAGGTGATGGAAGCATATTTTGGAGATGCCTTTCAAGGATTTATCCCCGAAAAGTTTGGGCTGCAGGGGAAGGATGCCGTCGCACAATTCACCCTGCTCGCCAACTCCTATATTTACAAACGTATTGATTTTTACCTCGAAATGAGGCGCAACCACAAGGCAGTATTCCTGAATTACCCATTTTGGCAAAAGCACGATTTCCAGAATCAGGGATTGAAGGAAAAAATACTACAGGCTATTAAAGAAGTCTGGTTCACATCCTTCCCCAAAATCCCCTTGCCGATGCCTGTTCACGAGGACATCGCGCCTGTAAAACCGACAGATTTACAATCTTTGGAGAAACCTGCTCAGGAGGATGTTGCACCCATAAACCACAGAGATCCACATTCCTTGGCGAACCCCATTCATAAGGAAATCCCGCCTGTAAAACAAACTGACTCCCATTCCTTGGACAATCCTATTCATGAGGATAGCCCGCTTGTAAGCAAAACAGATTTACAATCAGTAGTGAATCCTATTCATGAGGACATCATACCTGTAGAGCAGACAGATTCACGATTTTTGAAAGGACTCGAACTGGGATTAAGCGGAAAGTATCACGAAGCGATAGCTGAGCTGTCCAGGGCTGTCGCAGAAGACCCCAACCATGTAGTCGCTCATTCCAGTTTGGCGGTTGCTTTTCATCAGTTGGGTGAAGATGACCGTGCTCTGTCCTGCTATGAAGCCGCGTTAAGAATAGACCCCATATATGCCGAGGCTCACTACTTCCGGTCCAATATTCTCTACAGCCAGGGAAATGTTCACGAAGCGATTGCAGGATATCGGGTCGCGATCGGTCTGCAGCCTGAACTGATTGAAGCCCATGAAAAACCCGTACCTCAGGACCGGTTGACTGATTACACCGGCTCACCTGCTGATATGCATTGGATCGCAAAACCGGCTCTTCGAATCCTCGACCTGAACAAATCGCTCGAAACCAATCCTCGGCAGGCATATTTATTCAAGGAACGAGCGGCTGAATATTATCGACTGCGGAATTATGTACAGGCAATCGCGGACTACAGTTCGTCCCTGGAGAAAGGGTCCCCTGATGCAAGTGTGTTCCACTTGCGCGGCGTAGCGTATGAACAGATTGGACAATTCGACCGCGCGCTGGAGGATTACCAGCGAGCCATTGGCATCAACCCGCAGCTGCCGGATGTGTACATCAATCGCGGCGTCACGCTTGGAAAAATGGGGAACTTCCGGCAATCTGTTGTCAGTTTTACCGAAAGCATCCGTCTTGCACCCAGGAACCCCAATGGATATTTCAATCGCGGCATGAGCTATTTCCAACAAGGCGATATCGAGAGTGCCATTGCTGACTTTTCAAATGCCATTCGGCTTGCCCCAGGAGATGAATCAGCCTACTACTGGCGCGGGATTTCCAATGAGGAAGCTGGGCGCCACGGCGATGCAATCGTCGATTACAGGCAGTTTCTTGCGTTATCCCAGGATGCGAATGCCAGGGAGGAGATTGAACAAAAATTGAGTCAATGGGATGCAGGTGAGCCAGCCAGTGCAGGAAGTCGTAGTACAGTTCCAGGTGATGGGCAAAAAGCAAACCAAGTGCAGTCGCAGAAATCGGACCCGGACCGCGACTTATATGGATTGATCGTTGCGCTTGGAGAACGGGCTCTCCATTCGACATGGGTTGCGAACGGTGTTGACTGCCACGGAGAAAAGGCAGAAGAACTGTATGCATTTGCTGATCAAAACAAACCGATCGAGGGCAGCGATTTGCTGCTTATCACATCCGGCATTCAGCAAACGATTGAAGGTGACTTCATGGCCTTCGATCCAGGTGCAACTTCGCACTGGATTTTTATCCGCGCCTGGAATGGAAGCGGATTCTACGTTGAGACCGACGACCCCAAAATCAAGGAGCGACTACTGTCTCATTTTCAAGTGGTCGAGGAGGTGGAAGGAGCATCCCCTCCCTATGAGAGTTTATTTATCACATCTGCTTAGACTTTTGAATAAACGGAACAGGGCGTTTTAATTTCAAGGCGAACGCAGGGGATGAAGCCGCCGACAAGACACTCAGGGGTTCACAGTTGTCGTGCCGACCCTCCATTCCCTGCAACACACAAGTTCAAATTGAAAGGTTTATATACCCCCATGAGCAAAGTAATGCTTATCATGTCTGATGCCCTGCGCTATGATGTTGCGAGATCCCATATGGGTTTTTTGGGGACACCTTCGCAAATTTGAGTATCTCAGACTTTTGCAGACGTCGGAAAGTACCGGGCCATCTGAACGATTGCCATGCTGCCAAATTTTGCATCTCTTAATTTGTGTCCACTCGTTCGTTCCCATTTAAGATCCTGCGTATCTACTCAGACATGAAATGGACCTGGACACATTTTATAGAGGAATGTACTCAATCCGCTTTATACCGAGTCTATTCAGCACCAGTCGCATTCGCTTATATATTTTTTCATTCCGACGGCTGATCGATGTATACTGCGATACAAAGTTTATGTGGTAAACCTTGTGAAACTGAACCACTTTCAGTTCTCCCTCGAATAATAATGGTTGATCTTCTACCGGATCAGCCATCTTTCGCAGGTATGGATGAATATCGTAGCGAATGATATCGTTCAATCCACTTGTTCTTGGCAGGCCAACGAAGGCTCTCTGAAAGAGGTCGGCGTTCAGGACAATATCTTTCGTATGGCAGATGACCGTTTCGCCCTGTCTATCGTTGTCCAGGTTGGCGAAGGGGTCCTGTCGACGGGCAGAACGCACCTCTTGAGAAATGTCGCTTTCCTTCATGAAAGTGATCTTCTCGCGAAGTGTCGCAAGTTTGTACTTCCCGTCCAATGTCCTGATATTGATCCTGCGATCGAATAAACTGGCATGCAACTTGCCGGAGAACAATGCCTGCACAAATTGTTTGATACGATCCTTGAACATATATCCAATGATCAGGGCCACAAATGCCGGAAACGTGAAGGACCCATAAATGCTTTGAAAGTAAAATGCAACGACGGTCGCGAAGACCATCGAAATTCCTGCTGCCAGCGCCAGTAGGAGTTGTTCGATCCCCTTGCCTTCGCGCTGCGCATCGGTGGAAAGATGGAGAACACCACTCACATATTTTTTTATCACTGAAGCTCGAAAGGCGTAGGTTTCATTCTCATCGCCTACTCTAAGAACAGACCCATATCCATGCAAAACCCGGTGAGCCGTTTCCTTTTTCACGATTTCATTCAACTTGCGCAGATATTGAGTTTGATCGGTTCCGTCATAATGTTCAGATACGATCTTGAATAGTTCGGTTGCACCTTCTTCGATCAACAAGCTGATATATTCGTCAACAAGGGAATAAGCCAGAAAAACTTCTTTCCTGACGTACGGCAAGTTGAGTTTTCCATAAAGCATTCGATAGCGAACGCTGATTTTTTCAAATTGGTCGATTAATTCATCGGCCAGGTTTCCAATGAGGGAGTGTATTTTCGCGTTGGGTGAAGCTACCTGGATGCGCCTGTTTATTAAGTTCAAGTGTTCTCGAAGGGAACTTTTAAACATTGCGCCAAATAACCGAAGTGCATGGATAAGTTGGTCGCTTAACCCATCCTCAAGATACCAGGTCGGCTGCTGAATGATCTGTTGAACTGCCCGTAAAGGTGATACATCATTATCAATAAGATCGCGCAGGCTCATTTCCGGAGTTTTGATGCGAATATAGTTCTTGATATCCCGGTATATTTCATCCTTTGGATAACTTTTTTCTGTTATGCCAAGACTCCTGGGAACGAAAATATAGGTGGAAATACGGTAGTGCGTTTCTTTGCCCCGATCCAATTGATAGTCAAGCTTCAATTCGACCTGGTAGCGATCGTGCGATATCGCCGATTGTTGTATCATTTCAAGCATTGTTTATCTCGCTATACCATAAAAGTCAGGTGACCAGATTTTATTTCTAAATACCGATATTGAAGAACTTTCAAAAACAATGGGGAAGTTATTCTAGCGCATGGTAAATGTTTCGTCAATTAAGTACACCGGGAGCCGTATCGGGGTTCGGACAAGACAGAGAATCCCCGCATACTACTAATGCGTTTGGTCCGCGGCGCGGACCTCCTCTTTGATTGGCGCGCGGATTGGTTTTGTGGCTGGTTTTTATAATTTTGACAGTCTGAAGATCTTTCCAGGCCCTGTTCACACCTGAGCAGTGACGATCGACCCTTGTCTGTGCTTTTATTCCACCGGGTGGGTCCCACGAACAATACTCATGGTTGCATGGACATCCCGATCCACCGGCAAGCACACAGGAACGTTCAATCCAGCGGTCAGCAGGAGGTAGTTCGGGAAGGATTCGGCACAGGAAGAGCAGGTTTTGGATGTATCGGCTGGATATGCTGCAACTATTCCACTATGTCTGCCGCTGCCGGACCCACTTGAAGAATTCCACTGCAAGGAAAACGATCACGCTAAAAGCAAGGCAGACCAGAAGATCCCGCAGGCTGAGTGGGGTCGTGGAGAAAGCCCGGTTGAGGAACGGTACATAGATCACAGCCATTTGCAGGATGAACGTCAACAATACGGAACCCAGCATGGTTTTGTTGGAGAACAGTCCAATTTGCCACAGTGTATCGCGGTCAGAGCGTGTCGCCAGCGCGTTACCCATCTGGGCCAGAGTGAGAGTGGTGAAGGTAACCGTTCGCCAGAGCTCAGGAGCGGCATCCGGGTACATTCGGAAATACAGGTAGCCAGAACCAAGAGAGACCAGCCCCATCAGCAGGCCAATCCACAGGATGTCGCGCGCCATTCCGCGTCCAAAGATGTTTTCCTTGGGCGAATAGGGCGGTCGTTGCATAACCTGTCGCTCGGCGGGCTCGATCGCCAGCGCCAGGCCCGGCAGGCCATCGGTTACCAGGTTTACCCACAGGATCTGCAGCGAGGTAAGCGGGAGCGGCATGCCGATGAACGGCGCCAGCAGCATCACCCAGATCTCCCCGGCGTTGGAGGTCATCGTGTACTTGATGAATTTACGGATATTGTCGTAGATCCGCCGTCCTTCCCGGACAGCTGCGATGATCGTGGCAAAGTTGTCGTCCAGCAGGATCATATCGGAGGCTTCCTTGGTGACATCGGTGCCGGTGATCCCCATCGCCACGCCGATCTCCGCCTTTTTGAGCGCAGGCGCATCGTTAACACCATCCCCGGTCATCGCGACAACGTGCCCGCGGTCCTGCAGCGCCTGCACCAGCTTGAGCTTGTGCTCGGGAGAGACGCGCGCATAGACCGGCACCTCTTCCACCACCGCTTCGAGTTGTTCAGTGGTCATCCCATCCAGGGCGCGGCCTGTAAGTGTTTTCCCCTTCTCAGCGATCCCCAAATCCGCGGCGATATACGCGGCCGTCAGCGGATGGTCTCCCGTGATCATAACGGTACGGATGCCTGCCGCTTTGGCTTCCTGTACCGCACTCTGTGCCTCGGGGCGGGCCGGATCGATCATGCCCACCATGCCAATGGTTATAAGATCGCGTTCGACTGCCTCCGCCGTATCACTCTGACGGAATGCCAGACCCAGTACCCGCATCCCATTCTTGGCCAGGTCGTTGTTCGCCTCCATGATACGGTCACGCCAGGCCTCATCCAGGGGTTCCGTTTGACCGTGGGCCCAGACATGGGTCGATACTTCCAACAGGCTGTCGACAGCACCCTTGGTGATGACCAAATAATGACCCGTCTCAAAAAAGTCTGGGCGTGAATCCTTGTATGGGTTCAGAAGCTCGGGGACCAGGTCCGCGTTGGGACGATGAACGGTTGTCATACGCTTGCGGTCCGAATCGAACGGCAGCTCCGCAACCCGCGGAAAAGCCTTTTCCAGGTCTGCCTTCCACAACCCCGCCCGGGCGCTGGCGATCACCAGCGCACCTTCGGTTGGGTCGCCGATCGTTGAAAATGTCCCCGATTCACCCGGGACCGCCTCAAGTACGGCATCATTGCACAAGGCGCATCCAGCCAGTGTCAGAACGATGGGTGGGCTTTCCTGGAGCAGGGATTCAACGGGATCCTGCGGGCTGACGGTGGGGCTGAAACTGCGCAAACGCGCCTGCAGGTTAAGCGAATTCTCCGCCACGTCCACGAACGTAACGGTCATGCGGTTCTGGGTGAGGGTGCCGGTCTTATCGGAGCAGATGACGGTCACCGAGCCGAGCGTTTCCACGGCCGGCAGTTTTCGGATCAGGGCGTGGCGTTTCAGCATACGCTGCGCTCCGAGCGCCAGAGCAATCGTCACCACGGCCGGCAGTCCTTCCGGGACAGCCGCTACTGCCATGGCCACTGCGACACTGAACATCTCGATCCAGTCCTCACCACGCAATACGCCCAGGACAAAGACAACCGCGACCAGAAACAGCGCGGCCAGCGCCAATCCCCTGGCAAGCTGTTCGAGCTTCCTCTGGAGGGGCGTCTTTTCGATGCCAACCGACTGGAGCAGGTCAGCGATTTTGCCCAGCTGTGTCTTCATCCCGGTGTTAGTCACCAGGGCCATTCCATGACCATACGTGACGACCGTTCCCATATAAACGGAGTTGACCCGGTCACCCAGAGGCAAATTTTCCCCTGCAAGTGCAGCTGGATCCTTTTCGACTGCCTCCGATTCCCCTGTCAACACCGCTTCCTGGACGCGCAAATTGGCGCCTTCCAGAAGTCGGGCATCGGCTGGGACAGTGTTCCCTGTTTCCAACTGGATGATGTCCCCGGGAACCAGCGAGAACGCGGTGACCTCCTGCAAATGACCATCACGCCGAACGCGGACTTGCGGAACGGCCATGCGCTTGAGGGCCGCCATCGCCTGTTCAGCACGATATTCCTGAACAAAGCCGAGCACAGCATTCAGTATCACGATAATCATGATGACAACTGCATCGATCGTTTCCCCCAGGAACGCCGAAATAACTGCGGAAATAATCAATATCACAACCATGATGCCCGTGAACTGCTCCCCCAGGATCGCCAAGGGACCTTTGCCTGCGCGTTCGACCAGTTCGTTTGGCCCATACTCTTCCAGCCGCTGTGCAGCCTCCGCTGCGGTTAAACCGTTTTCAAAATTGCTGCGGATCTCTTGGACAGCTTCCTGTGCTTCCAGTCTATGCCATTCCATCAGTGCGCCTCCTGTATCGCGTCCTGACTCCCAAAATAATTATTGTATACCACAACCATACTGGCTGACAGGAACCGAAAAAATCTGTTCCTTAAAGAAGGAACTCTGATTTATTCCTGGCGCCAGGGGCAGGATTTGTTGACCAGGGAAGTTTATGGCGCAGGAATTACGTCTATCGCCTTTCGATCAGAGCCTGAAGTCAATGATTCAAAGTCAGTTTCGGGACCCATCCTTTGCAACCCATGCTGTCATCCAGGCTTAAAAAACTGCCGCAGGCTGCCTTGCGGCACGTGCCAAATAGTGGAATCAGGCGGTTTGACCGGGAGCAACGCCTACACTATTCAGCCGACGTTTCGCCTCCTCATAGACATTCTGCGGAAGAGGTCCACTTTCTGCAGCAGCAATATTTTCCTGCAAATGTTCCGGGTAGAGCGTACCTGCAATGATGGTATTCACATCCGGATGAGCCAGCGTAAAGCGCAGGAGGAAGGCAGTGCGGCTTTCGCCTGGCTCGCGCAATTCATCCAGACGCGCTTCCTCAAACTTCTTCCAGCGACCTTCATTCCCTAGCCCAACGCCAACCTCACCCCGCGCCACGCCGCCGCGGATGATAGTACCGATGCCTGCCTCGGCCGTACGGCTGATCCAATCCTCATGATCCCGTTCCAAAGCTGAATAAGGGATCTGGAAGGTATCAAATACACCCCACTTCAGATAGTTCGGTAGATGCGGTACGGTCGTGGAAATGCTGATGAAGCGTATTTTCCCCTGCCGCTGCATCTCTTTGAGGGCATCAACCAATTGATTTTTGTCTATTTCTTCCACGGGAGGATTATGCAGCTGCATAATGTCGACATAGTCGGTTTTCATGCGCTGGAGACTTTCGTCCAATCCGCGGAACAGATTATCTCGCGTCCAAACATGGGGGGTATCGTCTGTGTTCTCATCCTTGCGAATCACGGTGCAGCCACATTTTGTGGCCAGGTAAAATTCCTTACGACGGTGAGCGATATATTTACCAATGAATTCTTCGCTCCGACCATAGTCATTGGCTGTATCTATGAAATTGATGCCCCCATCCAATACCTCATTCAGGATCGTTTCGGCCTGCTGCTCCGTGACCGCACGACCGTTCCAGATACGAGATCCGCGTATCTCCATTGCCCCAAAGCTCAATCGGGTGACATCCAGGCCCGTTCGGCCTAAAACTGAAGTGGATAATGCCTTCGACACAATTACCTCCATTCTCTAGACAAGATTTGCATATCAATATTATATACAACAATCATGATCCGCAGAAAAGCAGATCAAACTGCTTCATATCCAGCCTGGCAAGCCTGCCCAGGACGCTTATATAGAACGGTTCAATCGCACATTTCGTGAAGAGGTCCAACACCTTTCGTCCGCACGAGGCTTCACAGGGTTTGCCGCCCCGCCATTATGCCATTCAAAATGCCTGCGTTTGTCTACTTATCTTTGGTAAATAAAATGGGTACTTGACTAACCCTACGCTGGATCTTCGTCATTTAATCAAATTCTGTCTTTCTGTTTTGGACTCAAGAAGCGAATAAATAAAAAGATGCCAGTCAGAGTCAATAGGCCCCAGATGACACTGAAGACTCCCACAGCATAGGATCGCCCAAAGATGGTTAAAGGACGGAGCTTAAACCAGACCGTGTACCACCAGCCTGGAAGCCAGCGAGGATCCTCCACCCAGGGATAGAGCAATAGATTTGTATCGTGAGATATGAGATCAAACCCAATGTGGGAAAGAATGCCGATGAAGACGGAAAAGCTCCACAGGCGGAGGGGAACTCTATTTGCTCCCCCTGCCCGCTCCGGCGCGCCGTCTGGCAGCGGTTCCGTAAATAATGGCTGCAAACGTCGGGGGACACCGCGGTTCCTGAACAAACGTCTGGCGAGCATCGCGATCAACCAGGTGATTGATAAGCCGAGCCCCAGGTCCAGCGTGAACACTCCGAGCAGCGAGTGACCGTACCACTGCTTGAAATATCCGTTGAGCGGAAACCCCAGGATCGTATCGGTAATATCCGGCATGGCAGCACCCACCGATAGTGCAAGCACGTCAAAGGAATGGGGCCACCGACGCACCACGGGCAGGATCAATCCCTGATGAGCAGGGAAAGTCATTGGCATATTACGTTACCTCCATAGATGGATCTGAATATTTCTTACGTTGAGCTTTCCAAACTTGAGTTTTGAGAAACGTCATTGTAAGGCAGATGTCAACCGCGCCAGGTTGTCAAAGAGCCTGGTGAGCAGCGAACGAGCCTGCCACACCTCCAGCTCCAATGGACGGGAGGAGCGTAAGTATTCTTCTTCGATCTCCCGCAGATCGGAAACAACCTGGGTATCGTAGCAGGCCAGTGTAACCTCCAGATTGAGGTGGAAGGAGCGGATGTCCATGTTGCTCGAGCCGATCACGGCAATGTCGTCATCGATGCTGATCGATTTCGAGTGCAATATTACCGGCGCCTTGTAACGGTGGATATGCACTCCGGCTTTCAATAACTCTTCGTAGTAGGAACCCTGCGCATGGTAGACCAGGAATTGATCTCCGATCTCCGAGACGATGAGGGTCACTTCCACGCCGCGTTGGGCGGCGGATGTCAGCGCCAGCAACAGGGGCTCGTCCGGTACCACGTAAGGGTTAACGATCGTAATGCGACGCCGTGCCGTATGCATCAGAGCCACAAAGTACATCAGATTGTTGGTATGCTCGAAGCCCGGTCCGCTTGGCAACACCTGGCACAGTGCCTTCCCTGTCACGGGTGTGCGCACGCGCATTTCAGGTGCAGTGCGCTCATCCAGCAGTTCTTCCGTCTCAGAGAACCAGTCGGTGATGAAGGCTGCATTGAGCTCACGGGCAACCGGACCCGTCACGCGTGCAACGAGCTCGAGGTAATGGATGCCTTTCCTGATGTTGCCGCGCTTGTGATAGGTATCTTCGACGAGGTTTTGCGAGCCTGTAAAGCCAACCACCCCATCCACCACAACGATCTTGCGGTGGTTACGCAGGTCAATGCGATTCCATTGGTTAACAAATGGCTTGGCTGGCAGCATCTGGTGCACAGGGATTCCAGCCGCGCGCAACCTCTTCAAGACCAGTCTGTGATATCCGATGTTGCCAAGATGATCGATGAGCACCCGGCAGACCACCCCGCGTCCGCGGGCGCGGACGAGCGCGTCGATCACGGGCGCGCCGACCTTGTCGTCTGCGAACATAAAATATTCGACGTGCACAAAGCGCGTTGCAGCGTCGATATCCTGCACGATCCGGTCTACGGCACCGACATAATCCGGCAGCAGCTCGACGGTATTTCCGGCCATCGAAGGCATGCCTGTTAGTTGGGCGATGAGGTTCACGAGGGGTTCGTAGCGTGCCGGCAGCGGTGGATCGACAACCGGGGCCAACTCTGGTATTTGCTCAGCCGCGTCCGCGAGTTCTCTGCTGTGCTCGTTCATTGCCCGTTGCTGCTCGCGGCGCCATTTCGAAAGCTTTGGGTTGCCCAGCAGCAGAAAGAGGATCGCACCCAAGAACGGCGCTCCAAAGATCAATAGAAGCCAGGCAGTCGCTTCACCTGGTTTGCGGTTGGCAGGGATAATGAATAATGCCAAAATACCTATGAGGTATGACAATGCCCCAAGGATCGTGATCCAGTTCCAATCCATACGTGGATTCCCTCCGAAGTAGTTTTGAGTGATTCCAATTATAGGCACTTTTCCAGATACTACACAGCACTTATTCCATCATCTCCTGGGAATTGCAACCCTGCCTATAGACTGCTCCTGGATCCTCGTTCTGCTTAAAGCGAAACCGGGCGGAGGGGACTTCCACCCGGTGTTGTTCGTTTTGCTGCTTCGATCCAGTCTTGAAAAAGGGGGCGAAATTTATACCCGTATACGATCAATCCTCCTGCTATACCCAGGGCGGTCACAAATTGCGCTTTTTCAAAGGTGGGAAAGCGCAATTTGTGACCGTGGGCATTATATCTTTCCCTGCTTGTGACCGTATGATGTCACTCATGTGAGCGCGGCGATCAAGATCAATTTTACCTATTGGAATCGAAAGCCATACTCACTCAGAACCGACTTGGGAAATTCAAAGCGCACCGTCTTGAGCGGGTCCACAACCTGACAGAATTTGAGTTCGCCCACCAGGCTCATCAGCATACCTACATCGTTGAGCGGAATTTTTACGAAGTCGGTCAGGAACTGCGCCATGCGGTGGATCGCGCCCCTTTCTGCCTCATCGGTGGGCCGTTTTGAAATTAACAAAACCTGTGATGGCCTTTCTAAGCGGCAGGGAGTTTGAAGGACTACTGTTGCTGTTCGAGTTTGACGTATTGCGGTTCACATAAAAACCTCCGGTTTTGGGATTTTTTTAACCACAGTCCTTCGGGCTAAAGCAAAAACCATAGCTTTGCGAGCTGTGGTTTGCAAAATATAGCGGGGGCAAGACTTGAACTCGCGACCTTCGGGTTATGAGTGGCTCTCGGCGACCACGGACTTTCGAGCGACAGGCTATGTTTTTTAAGGCAGCCTTTTGATGGCTGATTCAAAAGAGCCTGTAGAGTTTTGGTTGTCGAAATCGACAACCGCTTGAGCACTTGATAACACAAAGACAATATTTCGACAAACATCTTCTTCGTTATCATACTTAATTTTCATACGAGTTGGGGGGGGTTACTGAGGCTCCGAGATGGCAGTCATAGGCTAATCCAGCTATGGACAAAAGGGGACAGCAAATAATCCTCTAGCTTCGGTGTCACATACTAATCTTTCCCAATACAAATGATCGGTTAACAAACTATTGATTCTTTGTTAGCAATATGCTAACATACGAGCGTGTACAGCATTGCCTACTCCAAAGAAGCCGCAAAGTCACTACAGCGAATGCCTCGTAATATGGCTCAACTGATCCGTGAAAAACTAGAACTTATTGCTGTTGATCCCTATGCAGTCCATCCAAATGCGAAAAAGCTTCAAGGCAGGGAAGGCTATCGTTTGAGAGTCGGAGATTGGCGAGTGATTTGTAAAATGCTTAATGAGCAATTAATAATTATAGTATTGAAGATTGAATTACGTGGAGAGATTTACAGATGAGAGAGCAAATCCAGATCATCGAACGGGACGGGAAGCCTGAATGGGCGATTCTTCCTTACGAAGATTATTTACAGCTAATCGAGCAGGCGGAACTTTTGGAAGACATCCGGGATTTAGATGCAATCAGCGCGGCCATTGAACGCGGCGATGAAGAACTAATCCCTGGTGAGGTTGTCAACGCTATTTTGGATGGCAAGAGTCCTGTCAAAGTATGGCGTGAATATCGAGGTCTGACACAGCAGCAACTGGCCGATGCTGTAGAAATAAGCAAGCCATACCTCTCTCAGATCGAAACGGGAAAACGGACCGGGACGGCGGATGTTTTGTCTGCTATTGCGAAAGCTCTTGACGTCTCACTGGAACAAATCGCAAAAGCAAGCCCAACGTAAACTGCATAGCGCACTACTGATGTTTGATGAAATAATTTCCGCCAGATTCGCCTAATTTCAGTCTACAATAGCCACCTTCAGCGGACATTTATGTGTCAAATTTCAATAGGAAGGAGAAAATTATGGTCCGGATTCCTACACATCGTTCGCCAACTCATCCTGGCGAAATGCTTCTGGAAGAGTTTCTAAACCCTATATCGTTAACGCAGCGCGAATTAGCCGACGCAATCCACGTTCCCTATCAGCGAATTAATGATATTGTCCATGGACGTAGAAGCGTCACACCACGCACAGCACTGCGGCTGGCTAAGTTTTTCAATATGTCGGCTGACTTCTGGATGAACCTGCAGATGCGGTGGGATATGTATTATGCAAAGCGGGAAGATGCAGCAATTCTGAAAAAAATCGAAGCGGTGCGTACTCCTTAAGAGCACGCCGTGATTTAGGCTGGTTATGAGTGGCTTTCGACGACCGCTGACTTTAGAGCTACCGAAAATCCGTCGCAAAGAATTAATCGAATGGCTGAAACAACACCCGCACTAAAGCGAATAGCAAAGCGGTATCGGATCCAACTGCAAAAGATGGGGATTCATCCAACGCGGGTGCTACTTTATAGTTCGCAAGCTTCTGGCACCAGACACGAAGGACGCGATATTGTGTTGGAGCATGAACAAATGCCAGACGGGAAAACACTGCTCCTGCAAAAAGGCGCGCCTGCGTTCCCACATCCATTCAAGGACAAACCTGTAAATCTTCCTGAGTGGCTGAAAGAAAAAGCGAATGCTTCGCTGTCACAACCCAGTCAGCCGAGCCTTTTCTAATTTCATTGCATTAAGTTGCCATCTATGGCATAATAAATACATGAAATTTGATGACCTTCTTTCTTTACTGGCAGACCAGCCCTTCTTTGAGACAGGCTTACTACTGGCTGGGAATGTGGATCCCAACGATATTCGCCGCCAGATTTCACGCTGGACACGCTCCGGCAAAATCCATCAACTGCGGCGTGGTCTTTATATGCTCGCGCCTCCCCACAACAGAGTCACACCTCATCCATTTCTACTTGCCAACGCCCTGGTGCCTGGTTCTTATGTCAGCGGAACCTCAGCGCTGGCATATTATGGTTTGATTCCTGAATATGTGCCCCGCACCTTCAGTGTGACGTTGCTGCGCCCATCGCAATGGGACGGTGGTTTTGTCTTTCAACATCTTGCTCCCCGCCTGTTCTTCGGCTATCAATCGATTGAGGTTATAAATGGGCAATTTGCTTTTATTGCCCAACCTGAAAAAGCCATTCTCGATCTCGCACACCTGACACCTGCCTCAGATACCCAGACATATCTTACACAACTCCGACTGCAAAATCTGGAACGGCTGGGATTGAGGCGCCTGCATGCATTTGCAGAAAGGGCAGACAAGCCCAAGTGGAGAAGAGTTGCCAGCCAGGTTGCAGCATTGGCATTACAGGAAGAAAACGAATATGAGGAGTTACGGTGAAAGATTACCTGGCAGCGTTGATTCGACCTGTTTCCAACCCAAATGAGGCGCGCAACCTGACGCGCGAATATTTGCAGGCTTTGATCTTGCAAAGCTTACAGCGAGCAGGTGCAATGACCGCGCTCGCCTTTCATGGCGGCACAGCCCTGCGGTTTCTTTTTTCACTCCCGCGATTTTCCGAGGATTTGGATTTTGCCCTGGAGGGGAACCCCGCGGCTTACGATTTCCGTGCGTACCTGCAATCCATCCGGAAAGACCTGGAGGCGCAGGGTTATGCCATCACACTCAAAGTGAATGATGGAAAAACAGTTCATAATGCCTTTATACGCTTTCCCAACCTTTTGTTTGAATTGAGCCTGTCTCCCCATCGGGATGAAATTCTGGCGGTGAAACTCGAGGTTGATACCAACCCGCCTGCCGGAGCCAGACTGGCAACGTCGTTGGTCCGCCGCCATGTATTACTAAATTTACAGCATCATGATCGGGCTTCCCTGCTGGCTGGCAAACTCCATGCCATTTTGCAAAGACCTTATTTCAAAGGACGTGACCTGTACGATATGATATGGTATTTGAGTGACAGGGAATGGCCTACTCCCAATTTGGATTTGCTCAACAACGCCTTGAAGCAAACAAGCTGGACTGGAGAGCACCTGTCATCGAGCAATTGGCGTGAAGTAGTACGCAGGAAAATTGAATCCACACCATGGGAACAGGCCGTAGACGATGTTCGACCGTTTATCGCTTCGCTGGACGAACTTGGACTGTTGACAAGGGAGAATTTGCTTAAGCTTCTCAAATAGTTAACCCCAGCTTCAAACAGATATATCCAATGCGGATATATCATATATACAGAGGATTTTTCTCATTCCGTTGGATGCATGGTCTGGAAGTGGCGCCGCCCAAGGTGGCATACGCGGCTTGGCGCGGTTAACATCCGGTGGCGCAGTCTGCCGTCCGTATAAAGGATCCCAGATTTATCTAGAGTCGATCAAGTTG
>JANMSY010000239.1:0-19194 GCA_031389865.1 Anaerolineales bacterium
GGAGGCATGGGCGCGGTGAGCCGAGCCGAACGCGTCATCCACATAGACGTCTGCCAGCGCGGCCATTTGCTTTGCCAGATCGAGATCATTCTTCTCTTCTCCTTTATGGAAGCGCGTGTTCTCGAGCAGCATCACTTCACCGGGCTTGAGGTCTTTTGCCATCGCTTCCACTTCGGGTCCAACACAATCGGGCGCCATCTTAACGGGAATCCCCAAAAGAGAAGATAGTACTTCTGAAGCGGCACGCAGGCTAAATTCGGGGTCCGGACCGCCCTTCGGTCTCCCCAAGTGACTGGCAAGGAGAAGTGAGGCTCCCTGTTCCAACACATACTTAATCGTCGGCAAAGAAGCCTTGATGCGCTTGTCATCAGTCACTTTGCCATCGGCCATCGGCACGTTAAAGTCGACGCGCATGAAAACGCGTTTGCCTTTGAGATCAATATCTTTTACAGTTTTCTTATTCATGGTTGCTCCAGGTGCGTAAACATGTTTATATGGAAACAGGTACACAGGTCCTGAGTGACTTGTGTACCTGTCTACTTGAGTTTACGGATCTACCTTGTTTAGAGGCTCTTGGCCATCATCGCCGCGAGATCTGCAGTGCGGCATGAGTAACCCCATTCATTATCGTACCAGGCCACGATCTTGGCGAACGTGTTCTTTTCCTTGCCAAGCACCATGGTGAACGGCAGGTCGATCGATGAGGAATGAGGATCGCCCTTGTAGTCAATGCTGACGAGGGGTTCATCCACTGCCTGCAGGATGCCCTTGAAGCGCGGCTGTTGCGCGGCTTCGCGGTAGCACTGGCGAAGTTCTTCGGTGGTGGTGGCGACTTCAAACTCCACGGTCAGGTCGATCACTGAGACCGTGGAGGTGGGCACACGCAGGGAGTAGCCATCGAGTTTGCCAGCCATATCAGGAATGACCAGTTTCAAGGCTTTCGCCGCGCCGGTGGACGTGGGGATGATGTTCATTGCTGCGGCGCGCGCCCGGCGCAGGTCCGAGTGCGGCAGATCAAGAATTTTCTGATCGTTTGTGTAGGAATGAACGGTGGTCATGAAGCCCTTCAGGATCTTGAAGTTATCGTGAGCAACCTTGACCGCCGGAGCCAGACCGTTCGTGGTGCAGGAGGCGTTCGAGACTACATGATGATTCTGCGCATCATACTGGTCTTCGTTGACGCCGAGCACAATGGTCAGATCTTCGCCTTCAGCCGGAGAAGAAATGATCACTTTCTTCGCTCCGCTTTTGATGTGGTTGACCGCGCCTTTGACTGTTTTGCCCTTTTTGTTGACGCCGTCTTCCTTGATGGTGAACAAGCCGGTGGATTCAATGACGATATCCACGCCCATGTCACCCCAGGGGATCGCGGAAGGATCGGTCTCTTTAAATGCACGGACTTTCTTTCCGTCAATCACGAGTCCGTCGTCAGCGACTTCCACTTTTCCATTGAAGCGCCCGTAGTTCGAGTCATACTTGAGCAGGTGAGCCATGGTCTTCATGTCACCAATGTCATTGAACGCCGCAACCTCGAGTTCATTTGGATACATGTCGCGAATTGCCTTGAGCACCTGACGACCAATGCGTCCAAATCCGTTAATACCAACTTTTACTGCCATTTCAAACCTCCGAGAGATAGCTTACTTGTGATGAAGATTACAAATTATTTTATCACAGAGAAATTGAGATGAAATCTGACGAATGTAACCTCAATCCAGAGGTCCTGTAAATTCATCGAGAATTTCGACCAGGGTCATTGCCAGCTTCTGCGAATCATGCCGCCAGGGATGATTATTGTCCGATAGATCTGCACAGTGGGTACGTGAATCAGACAGTGATTTTTCGTCACAGCGTACGAACTGTGACCCATCGTTCAATTCACCTTCGTAATTGTCATTACACAGAATTACATCAAAAAGGCTATCGCCGACATGTTCCTCCAATGCCTGCACATGGTCGAAGCAGGTATATACGTCTGTCTCACCTGACTGCGTTGCAATGTTGCAGACATAAATTTTCAATGCGCGGCTGGCATGGATCGCGCCCAACAGATCAGGCACCAACAGGTTGGGCAGCAGGCTTGTATATAAGCTGCCGGGACCCACAACGATCATATCGGCGTTCAGGACGGCTTTCAATGTGGGAGGAAACGCGGGTGCATCGTTCGGCTCCAGCCACACCCGGCGGACACGGCCAGCCATTTTGGGAATGCTGCTTTCGCCCTGCACCCTGACTTGATTCAGTGAATTGGGCAATTGCATATCTGCAACGAGTCTCACGTCATGCAGCGTGGAGGGGAGTACACGTCCACTCACAGAGAGCACCTTGCCTGATTCGGCGATCGCCGATTCAAAACTCCCTGTGATCTCTGCCAGCGCGGTGATGAACAGATTTCCAAAAGAATGTCCATCCAATTCACCCGCCCCGCTGAAACGATACCTGAACAACTGCGTCAGCATTTGTTCATCGTTCGATAATGCTGCGAGGCAATTGCGTATATCGCCCGGGGGGAGGATCCCATAACTTTGGCGCAAACGACCTGAGGACCCGCCGTCATCCGCCACAGTGACAATGGCAGTCAGTTTACGTGTATAGGCTTTCAGCCCGCGCAGAAGCGTGGAGAGGCCATGCCCGCCGCCGATGGTGACAATGCTCGGTCCGCGTTCACGCTGGCGAAAGCTGTTAAGCTCATCCACTATTGCGTGTCCGGGACGAATAAAAGGCCGCAACAAAGAACGGTTAAGGCGCATGATCCCATATATGACCAGGGCAACTCCGAGCACGCCAAAGATCAATGCACGGAATATGCGCGGCAAAAAACTGAGAGAGGCATACGTGAGGAACGTCAACAAGATGGGATCTGTGGATTCCGTTCGATAAATATCGAGCAGAAAGATTGCCAGTCCCACCCCCAGCATGGTGATCCCAAATAGAACCAGCAAAAACCAGCGTTTCACTCCGAGACCGGGTATGAACCAGCGTGCCAGTTCGCGCAGGTTCTGGGTAAAGCGTCTCCTGAAGTTCGGCATGCTCATTAAATGAGTGTAGCAGGGACAAAGACAAGAGTCAATTGCCCCACCTCCTTTTCCCGTGCGGAACCCTCGGCAGGCGCCTGGCGCAAGTGCAGGTAAGCATAGGTAGAGGGAGAGCCTGAGGGGGTCGGTTATACTTGGGCTATGAGCCTCATTGTAGCCGTTGATATTGGCGGAACGCACATCCGTGTCGCCGCGTACGAACCAAACAGCACCACCCCTCTTTTCCATAAACGCACACGTTCGCATGCAACCGAACCCGGCGTGTTTGACCGCCTTGTGGAGGCTGTTGAATCTGTCTGGCAGGCCGGGAACGTGGATGCTATTGGGATGGCGTCCCCCGGTCCGCTGGACCCACACACTGGGATTATCCTGGACACACCCAATATCCCTGAATGGGTAAATTTCCCTGTAGGGCCCAAACTCTGCGAACACTTTGGCGTTCCTGTATTCCTGGATAACGATGCCAACATGGCCGGGCTCGCCGAATGGCAGTATGGGGCCGGCCAGGGGCACAACGACCTCCTATACTTCACCATCAGCACAGGCATCGGGGGCGGCGTGATCAGCAGTGGGCGCCTGTTACAGGGGTTCCATGGCATGGGCGGAGAACTCGGGCACATGACGATCGACCCGCATGGACCGCTTTGCGGCTGTGGTCATTATGGACATTTGGAATCATTTTCATCGGGGCCCGCCATTGCACGCTACGTACGGGAACAGCTTCATGCAGGAGAATCATCCTCGCTTCAATCCCAGCCGACGCTGTCCGCCGCACAAGTGGCAGAAGCGGCCCTTCAGGGTGACGCGCTTGCGATTTCTGCTTTCGAGCGCGCAGGTTTCTATCTGGGGATGGGTGTGGCAAATTACCTGGCGATCTTCGACCCGTCGATATTGATATTTGGGGGCGGGGTCTCGCAGGCTGGCGATCTCCTGTTCAAACCTTTCAAGGAAAGTTTACAGAAAAATGTATTTCATCCGCATTATCTGGATGATCTCATCATCACCAAAGCCGCTCTGGGCGATGACGCAGGTCTGCTGGGCGCGCTGGCTTTGGCAAGGCTTGGCCTGAGCCGACGATCGAAGGGTTCATAAGCCGATGAGGAACTACGTGATTGTATTCCTGCCGCCACCTGACTGGCTGGCAACAAAGTGGTGGACTGCGGAAAGGGCATAGGAAATTCCATTTAAGGGGAACCAATTTTCGGCTTGAAAAGCCGGGCTGGGTTTTATCCAGCGAAACGAATGCGCCTGTGCCGGCGTACTCTGCAAGTATCACATCAAGGAGTCAATCATGAATAAATTAAATGTGCCTGGCCCCAAGGCTCTGGCCCTTATCGAACGCGACAAGAAGGTTATTTCGTCGTCCTATCCACGTGGGTATCCGTTTGTGATGGATCACGGCAGGGGCGTGGAAGTGTGGGACACCGATGGCAACCGCTTCATTGATTTTATGGCAGGTATCGCGGTGCTTTCCACGGGACACGCCAACCCGCGTGTTGTGAAGGCTGTGCAGGACGCCGCTGAAAAGTTCCTGCACATCTCGTCGGATTTTTATCACGAAGGCTGGATTCGGCTGAGTGAAAAACTGGATGAGATCGCGCCGTTCAAAGAAAATGCCAGGACATTTCTGACAAACTCTGGAACTGAAGCTGTCGAAACAGCCATCAAACTCGCAAAGTTCCACACCAAGCGCCACAACTTTATTGGTTTCTCCGGTGCGTTCCACGGTCGCACCATGGGTTCAGTGGCGTTCACAGCCAGCAAACCCCATTACCATCGCGGGTTTTATCCGCTCATGCCGGGTGTGACGCATGTCCCATTTCCCGATCCTTATCGCCCAATCCTTGAGCGAAAACCAGGTGAGGACTATGGTGAGACAATCGTGCGTTATATTGAAGAGGAAGTGTTCGGGCACAACGTACCGGGTGATGAAGTTGCAGGGATCATGGTTGAACCGATCCAGGGCGAAGGCGGATACCTGATCCCACCAGATGGATTTTTTCCCGCGCTCCGAAAGTTGTGTGACAGGTACGGAATTCTTTTGATCGCAGACGAAGTTCAGAGCGGAATGGGACGCACCGGCAAGTGGTGGGCAATTGAACACTTCGGCGTCGAACCGGACATCATTACTTCAGCCAAGGGCCTCGCATCTGGCCTGCCGCTGGGAGCATGCATCGCGCGCGAATCGGTGATGACGTGGCCCAAAGGCACACATGGCAACACCTACGGTGGCAATCCCATTTCGTGCGCGGCGTCGCTTGCGACCATTGAATTAATCGAAGAGGGATATCTCGCAAACGCGACTGAAGTGGGTCAGCATGCATTGGATTGCCTGGAGGAGATCAAGGCGCGCCACCCATCCATTGGGGCTGTGCGGGGTAAGGGGCTTATGATCGGTGTGGAATTTGTAAAAGACAAGAATACAAAGGAACCGAACGAAGAGATACGCAACGCGATCGAAAATGCAGGTTTTGAATATGGCCTGCTTCTACTGGGTTGCGGTAAATCAACCATCCGCCTGGCTCCTCCCCTCTGCATCACAAAACAGGAAACGGACGAAGGCCTTGAGATCTTTGAACAGGTCATTACGATGGTTGAGGCGCAACAGGGAATGAGATAGGCAGGAATAACCAATAAAAATCGCCTCCAAAATTGGAGGCGATTTTTTCATTTATACGTTACGCATCATTCCCAGGCAACGCTGACGAGGACCGCACGCACCACGACGCGCTTGCTATAGGTCTGGGTCTTCTCATCGAAATCCTTGCACGTCACCAGCGTCAGCCACGGTTTCTCCTCATGCTTCATCACCGATTTGTCATTCGGCAGCACGACTGTATTGGTCTGTACTTCGAAGGTGTACTTCTGTCCATAGGCATGCACGATGATCCTGTCTCCGAACTTCAGCTTGTTCAAATTGATGAAGGGACCCGGCAGGCCATTGGCGAGATAGACGTGACTGGTGAGCACACTGTTACCGTTCCAGGAGGGGAAGGCGCTTCCTTCCAGCCATCCCGCCTGGCCGCCCAGCCAGGACACGTTCCAGGTCCCGTTTTTCTTCGGCACGCCCACGATGGGGATGTTCACACGCAAGCTGGGAATCTCAATAGTCACATCGCCTGTGGCGGTGTATCTCTCACCCGGGACACTGCTCAAGTCCGTGACCACGTTCGCCTTGAAGCCCGTCAACGGGATGATAAAGTCGTCGGCCGTCGGAGGAGGATCAGTCCTTCGGCGGTGTACATTGACTGTTACCTGGCCCTGGTCATCTTCATTGGGATTATTGTTATCTGGAGTAGAGTCGGGGTCAGGAATGGCATTGGCAGGGTCGATTAGGATACCCGCTGGGCCCACATCCGAGATCTCAGCAACGTTGGTATATGGACCAGATGCGTTGACAGTGACCTTCAGGGTCAGCGTGGCAGTTCCGTTCACTGCGAGGTCTCCAATTGTCCAAACACCGGTTACATTGTTATACGTTCCCTGGCTTGGAGAGGATGAAACGTATGTAAATCCACCTGGCATTTGCTCTGTTACATTCACACTAACAGCATCCGGCCCGCTATTTGTTACGGTCAGGAGGAAATCAACGGTGTCATTGACATTGACCTCAGATGCAGGGTTGGTCATTACCTTGGTCAAAGACAGATCAGCAGATGACCCAAGGGAATCCGTGTCAGTGGAGGTGTTATTGGATGGATCCGGATCAGAAAACCCGACAGGCAGGCTGACTGTTGCCGTATTCACAAGATTACCTGTGGGATTTGCAACAATATTGGACGTCACGGTATAGACGATCGCGCCGCCCACTGGCAGGTTCACTGTATCTGAAAAACCAGCCGAACCGTTTGCAGCCGGGTCACAGCCTGATGCGCCGCCGCTCTGCGAAGTACATGCCCAGGCCCAGGTGGAAATATTTGCGGGCCTGAGGTCGGAAACGGTTGCGCCACTTACTGTCACTCCACTCAGGTTCGTTATGGTGACTGTATATGTGACCACAGCTCCGCCGCTATAGGTTATCTGACCATCATTCTTTACAATAGACAGGTCTGCAGAGGAAAGTGTATCGGTATCAGTCGATGAATTATTTGACGTATCCGTGTCGGCAAAGCCGGCCGGAGGGGTTATGGTTGCCGTATTTACCAAATTGCCTGTTGGATTGGCAACGACATTTGATGTTACCGTATAGACGATGCTTCCACCTACCGGCAGGTTCACTGTGTCACTGAAATCGGAGGAGGAATTGCCAGCCGCGGTACACCCGGTTGCGCCACCGGTCTGATTGGTACAAACCCATGCCCAGCTGCTGATATTTGCGGGAACAGCGTCTGACACAATCGCGCCTGTGATATCTGCCCCGCTTAAGTTGGACGCTGTCACGGTATAGGTAACAGTCCCGCCAGCTGAATACCCGGTCTGCCCGTCATCTTTTGCGATGGACAAATCAGCGCTATTCACAGTAAGTGTATCTGTGTCAGTCGAAGTATTATTATTCGGAGTGGGGTCCAGGAACCCGACAGGCACAGTGACTGTGGCGGTGTTTACCAGGTCGCCAGCTGCATTCGTCACAATAGTAGCGGCCACTGTGTATACGATTGTGCCACCGACCGGCAGGTTCACGAGGTCAGTAAAGTCGGAGACCGAGCTGGCCGCAGGAGTACAACCAGATGCCCCGCCTGTCTGACTCGTACAGGCCCAGGCCCAGGTTGAGACATTAACCGGTCTCGCGTCTGAGACGGTTGAGCCCGTTGCCGTAACGCCGCTGTTATTGGTGACAGTCACCGTATAGGTGACAACACTGCCAGCCAGATAGCTCGCCTGCCCGTCGTCCTTTAGAACGGAGAGATCCGCACCCAGCACCGTCACTGTATCTGACGCGGTATTGTTGTTTTCATTACCTTCCGGCATGATCTGCGCGGGGTCTACAATAGCAGTATTGACAAGGTCACCGGCCACCGAGGGGGTCACCGCGAAGGTTACACTGAAGGACGCCCCGGCAGCAAGTGTAACAATTCCGCTGGCTGCGCAACTCAAGGTGGTACCGCTAATGGAACAGCTGATCGTTCCCACAGGTGCGGTAGCACCATTTGTAACGGTGAGCGCGCCCTGCGGGTAGAACCCTGCTGCGCCCGGAAGTGCATCGCTCATGATCGTTTGACCGCCTGCAAATGCAGCCGAGCCAACACCATTGTTTGTTACGGAAATGGTCCAGTTGAACGGTGATCCTTGCGCCACGCTTCCATTAACGCTGTTGGTCTTCGCCACGACAAGGTCTGGCATGGATGCGGCTACGACTTGTATGTCCTCACCCGTGCTGGAACCCGAGTCATAGTTGGTGCTGGTGGTGCCGTTTGAGACGGTTCGTGTGGGATCGCTGTATGTTGCTATGGCGGGGTTCTGATAAATACCCGGAAGAACCAGCGCACTAATATCAACAGTAAAGGTGATGCTGACCTGTCCCCCGCCGGGAATATTGAATGTGCCCCAATCAGGTGTGGATGTACCCGATGTTGGGTTCACCGTGGTAACACGGATAGCGCCACCGGAAAGATTTACAGCAGTTGTCGAATCATAGGTGAACCCGGCTGGGAGAGCGTCAGAGACTGAAAAGCCGAGTGCAGTTCCATCATTGGCAGGCACTGAGACCACGATTGTATATTCACCCGTTGTGCCGGTTGCTGTCTGTGTGACAACCGGGGTACTGGTTGTCTTTACCACCGTTGGGCTCGGAATACAAACCGCGCCCGAGATACCCGGAACAACTGATGGAGTAACGTTGGTATTGATGATTCCCGGAAGGCCCGGAGTAGATCCATAGTTATCATTAGCCGTGGTCGTGATTCCGTTCTGTCCCTCAGCGGCTGATAACGCACCGGCTGTGCTGGAAAGATAAATCACACCGCCACCGCCACCGCCGCCAGGGCCATGGCGGGCACCCGGATAGGTGGACCCTGGCGCCTCAACAGGCCAGGAATCGCCTCCCTGCCCGCCACGAGCATTGACATTCAAACCCGCGGGCAGTGATCCATTCTCCACCAGTACCAGCACACTGCCGCCTGCTCCGGCGCCGCCGCCACTATCATTCAGCAACTGATCCGAACCATTTGCGCCATTCGCGTTAATGGTTCCAGTTCCGGTGATAGTTCCAGCCCGAACCATGACAATGCCACCCCCAAGACCACCACTGCTCAACAGTGGGTTGTTATCATCAATCGAACCGGCACCACCACCACCGCCCATGACCAATCGCGACGGGCTGGCTGAAAATGCCGAACCGCCGAATCCTCCGGTATCCAGAACCGAATCCCAGGAAAAACCACCCTTGCCACCAGCACCACCATTTCCACCACCACCGCCGCCAGCATTCTCATCATTGTTAGCCGGGTTTGCATCTGTAGCACCGCCACCCGCATTACCAGGAGCGCCGCGTGCGAAACTTCCGTTCGGATAACCTTCCAATGCAACGCCCAGGTCAGTTACTGTAGAACCGTTGAAGATCAGGCGCGGTGTGCCTGCTGTCCCTTCACCCTTTGATGCATTCGCTGGATTCGTGGAAAGTGTCCGGTAATCTGTCAATGTACCGGTTCCGCCGCGATACCTAACACCACCGCCTCCCCGGAAGCCCTGTCCATTAACATTCACTGAATTACCGTTGAAGTTAAGTGTCCCCGCGACATCCACCGCAACGACACCTCCCACAATTCCATTCCATGGCAGGGAAGTGAGTGTACCGGTGACTGTTGCACTGGAATATTGAGGAATCCGAATGACCTGGTAGCGCCGTTGCCCCTGGTTCCCTGCGCCAACGGGAAAGTCCTGATCGAAATAGTTATTTACCAGACCGGAACTGATGGATACTGACCCGGCAACTACTGCACTGGTAGCAACCACGTATTCATATTGACCGGCGCTTAAGCCAGCGGCTAGATTCCCTGACCCGGGAGCACCGGCTATCCCGTTACCATAGGCATCAGTGTTCGTTGAGTTGATATCTGCCCCCTGCATTTGAATGACCAGCAGCAGATCTCCCGATTGAATCGGCGTGGCTGCACCCGATGGGCTTCCAACGGGAATAGAAGCAGCACCCGCAGAAACATTTGCAGTCCCAGGGTAATATGTATTTACAACTCCGCTGAGCGATGCCGGGCCATCCTTGCCAGGCACTCCGCAGATAAGTTTATCTGCATACACGGGTGTTGCCTGAGCCGGCCCAAATGCAGAAAACCCTAGTCCAAGTATGATGGCAATGCGAAGACCGGCCAACCAGATCCGCATGCTTTTGGATGAAACAAAATAATACATTCGATTCTTCCTTTCCAACACTCTCACGAAAACGAATACAGCGACGAAAAACCCCCTGCCAGAGAGGTGGACTGGAGTACCCACCTTTCAAATCCGAAAGGATTTTAATATTGCCGACCAAAATTGTCAACGATTATTACATTAAATTAAAAGTTCATTAGGAAGTCAACTTGAAAAAACATTCCCGGTGCTGAATTATCAACACCGGGAACATGCTTCACGTGAAGGCGGACGTTTATTATCGTATGGGCCTTGAATCCACAAGTTTGGCACGGACCATCACACGCTGCAGGTACGAATTTGAAGCTTCATCATAGGTATCGCAGGTAATGAGGGTCAGATATGCTTCATCTTCATGCCGGAAGGCACTGACGTCATCAGGGTCAACATATTGATTGGACACGACTTTGTAGGTGTAACGGTAGCCCGAGTTGTAAACAAAGATGTACTCTCCCAAACCCAAATGTTTCAGCTTTGAAAACACACCGGGCTTTCCATCTGCGTTAACCACGTGCGCGGTGAGCACACTGTTGCCTTTCCGCGTGGGATAAGCGGTTCCATTCAACCACCCCACTTGATTCTGCAGCCAGTTCACATCCCAACCGCCTTTTTTGATCTCGACCCCCGCAATGGATGTATTCACCTTGACAACAGGAATCTCGATGCTGAAGCCGAGCGCATCATAAAACGGACGGGCTGCCTGGTCCAGCTGCGTAGTGACATACGGGCGGAAACCTGTCACCGGGATCAGGAAGCCGCTGACGGCTTGCCCAGGAGGCGCAGATCCACCATCATCATCATCTTCCCCACCGTCGTCCCCTCCACCTCCACCTGCTGAACCTTCCGTGATGACCAGCGTATCCACAGCGGGAACATGATTCGTGGCACCTTCATTTGTAGTGAGACGCCCCGGCTCGATCGTGTTCGTATAAGTTCCATTAATAGTACCGGTCACAGGAACGGTGATCGTACATGTTGAACTAAAATCGAGGGATCCATCCACTAATTTAATCAGTTGAGTCCCAGCCACCGCGGTAAGTGTTCCACCACAGTTATTTACCGGGCCAGGCGAAGCGGCAACCTGCAGGCCGACTGGAGGATCTCCCGGGAGAATATCTTCAAATCCCATACCGGTCAACGCCACGCTTCCAGTATTTCGAATTGTGAACGTAAGCAGTGAGACAGAACCTGCGCGGATCGGATTGGTAACGAACACCTTGCTTAAGCTGGCACCGGGCAGGTTAGTCAAGGACGCCCTGGCCGGGTCCGGATTGGTGGCTCCACTTGAGGTCGTCAGCGCACCCGCGTCGATCTGGTTGGTTAGATTTCCATTGACTGTCATGGTCACTTGAAGGGTCAATACACACTTTGTGCCCGCCGCGATACTGCCACCGCTGAAGGCAAAGGTGCCAACACCGGGAGTTGTGTCCAGTGATCCACCACAATCACCTACAGAGGGGTTCGCCGGGTTGGCAACGACCATTCCCTCGGGCATATTATCTGTAAAAGCAATGCCGTTCATCGGCACATTATTCGGATTGACGAGCTCGATGCTTAGCGTGGAAGCAGAGCCGCCAAAGACGGTCAATGGATCAAAGCCCTTCACTACCGCAATGGCTAGACCACCAATTGTAAGATCAGCTCTTGCGGGCTGTGACGGATTTATCGTTGTGTCGGTTCCCTGTATCGTTCCGCTGACATTGGCTACAGGAATAGTATTCGTGCGCGTTGTAAGTGTCCCAACCCCTGCACATCCACAGCGATGGTGCACTCGCCCGGGACGTCCAAAATTCGCGCGGGAACAGTGCCGCCTGTCATGGAAACTGTTTGTGCTCCTGCGGCCGCAGCAACAGTACCACCTGCGCACGTGGTACTTGCATTCGGGATGGGAGCCACAACAATTCCATCCGTTAATGTGCCTGGTAATGGGTCTGTGACCGACACATTCACTAATGGCTGATCATTTGTGTTTCGCACAGTGATTGTAAGTGTTGAGACACCGCTCGGGCTGACAACGGGTGGTGTGAAGGATTTCCTGACAGAAATATCGCTCACCGTTTCCACGGTCAGGTCTGCCGTAATATTGCCGGGTACCGTGCGGTTTTCGTTATTCGTAATATCGGTCGGCAGGATCGTATTGGTATGCACGCCCAGTGTGCTGCTTGTCACATAGACGTTAATTTGGCAGGTTGTCCCCGATGCAATCGTCCCACCTGTTAATGTAATGGAAGTCGCACCGGTCACAGCCGTCAGCACAGAGGCAGCACCACAATTGTTATGCGTGGCGGGTGATGAATTGCTGATGCTCACAGTGGGCGGAAGATTATCCACAATCGAAAAGTTTGTCAGGTCTGTGTCGGGAGGCGCAGCAATATTAATTCGCAGTCGCGAGTTGTCACCTGGAGCGATGGTCGAGGGTGAAAACGATTTATTCCCTGCAATGCCACCGCCCACTGCGTACACTCGAACTCGCGCCGAAGCAGCAATTCCGTTTGTAATACCCTGATCGGTAGTTAATGAATTGGCAGGAATGGTATTTGTATACGTGGCGCCGCCTGCATCCATTGGCGCGGTCACCTGGACGGTGATGGTACAACTTCCAGGAGCAGAAGCCGTGCCTGCTGGCACTGTCCCATTTGTAAGACTAACCGTTCGTGGTAATGTGGTCGAAACGGACCCGCCGCAGGTGGTTGTAGCAGAGCCAGCAACCACAGTCAAAACATTGCCGGGCAAGGTATCCGATAATTGCACGCCTGTGTAGGGTGAACTGGTCGGGTTACGCAATGTGATTGTCAGGGTGGTTGTTCCACCGGCCTGAAAACTGGGAGGGGAAAATACTTTGGCCAGGCCAATATCCTGAACGTTGAGAGTTGCTGACGCAGGCGAACCATTCGTAAGACCCTGCAGGGTTTGAATGGCGTTGGCTGGGATCGTGTTGGTGTAAACGCCCGACACAGTGGAGGTGACATTGACTCGAATGGTGCATGTGGAATTCGCCGCGATGACCGAATTGCCCAGAATCACGGACGAGCCGCCACTGATCGCTGTTAATGAAGCAGAACTTCCACAATTCGATAATGTTGATGAAACAGGGTTGGCAAGAACAACATTGGATGGCAGCTCATCAATAAGCGACGCCTGTGTAAGAGCGGTTGTCGGGTCGTTGTTCCTGATCCGGATCGTCAACTCACTGATCTGCCCAACCAGCATGGTATTGGGCGCAAAACTCTTATTCAATGTAGGAGCGCGAACGATATCAACATGCAGGGTGGCGCTGGCGGGTGTGCTATTGGTGACAGGGCCCAACTCTCCCGTAGAGGTCAATGAATTCGCTGGAATTGTATTGATCAGGTTGCCCGGTGTCGTGGAGGTCACATCGATCGACACAGTACACGAACCCGGCGATCCAACGGCATCTGGAACAGTGCCTCCACTCAACGACAAAGTTGTCCCGCCCGGGACAGCCGTTACTGAGCCTCCACATGTATTCGATACATTCGCCGGGTTCGCAATGAAAATGCCAGGCTGTACGCCAGTCAAATTATCTGTCCAGCTTGCATTGGTCAACGGAAAGTCATTTGGGTTGAAGATGGTCACCGCCAGGCGGGATGGACTTCCGGATTCGATGGAGAGCGGTGCAAAACTTTTATTCATTGCGGCCGGAAAAGATAAGCCTTGAGCCTGTACTGTTTGCCCCGCTAGCATCAGAGAAAAAACCAATCCCCCGCAAAGTAGGTAAGATAAGATTGATTTATTCATTTTTTTCCTGTATAAAAATGGAGGTCTTCTTCGTTAAAAAACGAAGCGAAACCAACGCAATGCGGTCGGTTTCGCAATTGGCTCACCACGGCCTTATCCCAAAAATTGGATTAGCGACCAAACCTGGCCGTGGATCAATGCACCCGCAGACAAAGATTATAAGATGTTAATGTAATTTTATATCTGTTCCCGGATGTGTCAAGACAAATACTGACCTTCCCAGATTAGACTTTTGCTTTAAATTATCAAAAATAATCCTTCATAGCAGTGATAAAATAATTTATATTCCTTATGCTTCCCGATTTTCGTATTCGCCAGCGTGACTACCTGCTTGAAATATCCCGCGCACTCACCCAGGAACTGGACCTGGAGAAGCTTCTCGCGCGTATTTTGCGGATCTCCATCGAAATGCTTGCCGGACAGGCTGGCCTCATCGCGCTCAAAGAGGAGGGATGGCGCGTCGCTGCCGCGCATGCGATTGCCCCCGCTTTTCTGAGTTACCTCACTCCATTGCTGGCTGAGGAAAACGTGCGCGAGCTGGATGTAAGCGAACTCAACCGCATGTTAAAGGAACTCACATACACCGCCAGCATGGGGCTGCTTAACGGCACGGCTCTGCCTCTCGGCGCGCACGGACAGGTCATCGGGGTTATCTTCATCTTTAGGAACTATCAGGATCTGTTCACGCCCAACGACCGTGTCCTGCTCCAATCCTTTGCAGACCAGGCAGCGATCGCGGTCTTCAACGCGCGTCTATATGGACAGGTTTCCTATGAAAAACAGCGTCTCGATGCGCTGCTCGACTCAGCTGCAGATGGGATCATCATCCTCAACGCAGATCTCACCATCGAACGGGTGAATGATGCCTTCGAACGAATGTATGGAAAGACGCACGACGAGCTCGTCAATAGTTCGCATGACAAAGTCATTGGTTGGGCGCGCAATCCACAGGGCTCCACACTGAATGAAGCCATCGCAAACGGATGGCCGCTCACGCCCAACGCGACCCTCTACGTGGAAGGTGATCTCGAACGGCCGCTGCCTCCCCCACTGCCCATTGGTGTGACATACGCTCCCCTGCTTTCACAGGATGGCAGGCTGCGAAATATTATTGCATCCATACGCGATATCACACATTTCCGCACAGCGGATGAGATCAAGGCAACATTCATCTCCATTGTGAGCCACGAACTGCGTACACCGGTTGCCCTCATCAAAGGCTATGCATCCACGCTGCGAAGGGATGACGCGAAATGGGACAAGCCCACGATCAGCGATTCGCTGGCGGTCATCGAGGAGGAAGCAGACCGCCTCGGCAAGATGATCGATGACCTGCTGGATGCGTCCCGTTTGCAGGCAGGCGGATTGAGCCTGAATCGCGGCGATGTTTCACTTCCGCTTCTTTCCAAACGAGTTGCCGAACGGTTTACCACCCAATCAAACAAGCATACGATAACGGCCGAGTTCCCCGAAAAATTTCCGGTCATCCTTGCCGACGAAACCCGTATTGAACAGGTGGTCAGCAATCTTGTATCCAATGCGCTAAAGTATGCCTTGCAGGGCCAGATAAAGATCACAGGCTCATTTCGCCCGGAACAGGTCATTATTTGCGTCAGCGATGAAGGACCCGGTATCGAAGCGAAGGATCTGCCGCACATCTTCGACCGCTTTTATCGCTCGACGAAAGCTGTCAAGCATACCAAAGGCGCGGGGCTGGGACTCTATCTCGCCCGCGCGATCATTGAGGCCCATGGTGGCCACATCTGGGCGGACCCAAAGCCTGATTCGGGTGCGAGGATCTGTTTCTCACTTCCACGTTGACCCAGCCCCTCTTCTCGAACGAGAGGGGAATTATTGTCGGAATGGTAAAATAAAAATCAAACGGATTCCGCTGTTCGTGAGTCCGGAGCGAAAATTTCCTCCTGAAAGGGTTATCCAAAAGGATAAAAATGGCCAGCAAAGTACCCCTACGAAGCAAGATAGATAAGCAGTTCACATGGAATGCCGAAAGCGTTTTTAAGTCGACCAGCGCCTGGGAGAAGGAAGTCAAGCAAATAATCGCGGATATTCCCAAAGTCAAACAATATCAGGGTCGGCTTGCAGAGAGTGCCTCCGTTTTGCTGGATGCGTTCAAGGCGGCACATGATCTGGTTGCGCACGCGCAAATTGCATATATGTACGCCGGCTTCTCCTATGCCGTGGACACAACCAATCAGCAGGCTGCGGGAATGCGTGGCAAGGGCCAGGGCATGTATGGCGAGGTGTTGTCGGCTGCGTCGTTCCTGGCACCGGAAATTTTGGCAATTGGAAAAGACACACTCACTGAATGGATGAACCATCCTTCGGGCGAAAAATTGTCCATCTATAAACAGTACTTCGACGATCTATTCCGCAAGCAGGCGCATGTGCGCTCGGCTGAAGTGGAGGAATTGCTGGGTCTGGTGAGCGACCCGTTGCAGGGACCCTCGACCTCCACAAGCATGTTGACCAATGCGGATTTTAAGTTCAAGCCCGTGAAGGATAGCAAGGGAAAAACCCTTGATCTCACACAGGGCACATATCACAATATCCTGCATAGCGCTGACCGAACGGTACGCCGCGCCGCGTATGAAAACTACATGGACAAATATGTGGAGAACAAGAACACTCTGGCGAGTAATCTTATACATTCCATCAAATCCAACGTGTTTTATATGCGCGCCCGCAAACACGAATCGACCCTGGCTGCATCCCTGTTTGACTTGAACATCCCCAGCGATGTTTTTCATAACCTGATCGACACGTTCAAAAAGAACCTGCCAGTCTGGCATCGCTATTTCGCCATCAGGCGCAAAGTGCTGGGACTCAAAAAGCTTGCCTATTACGATATGTGGGCTCCCATCTCCAGGAACAAAGTAAAAGTGCCTTTTGAAAAGGGTGTGGAATTAATTTGTGACAGTCTTGCCCCCATGGGCAAAGAGTACGTGGACACGATCCGAAAGGGGGTGCTGAAGAATCGCTGGGTGGATGTGTACCCGAATCAGGGAAAAGCCGAAGGGGCGTTCTCGTGGGGCTCACAGGGAACTCATCCTTTCATCATGATGAGCTACAGCGATGAAGTGACCAGTATGAGCACGCTTGCACATGAACTGGGTCATTCGATGCACTCCTATCTGACATGGAAGCATCAACCCCTCATCTATACGGACTACTCACTGTTCGTTGCAGAAGTGGCATCGAATTTCCACCAGGCCATGATGCGCGGACATTTGCTGAACACGGTGACGGACAAGCACCTCCAGCTCGCGTTGATCGAGGAAGCGGTCGGCGGGAATTTCTTCCGCTACTTCTTCCAGATGCCGACCCTGGCCCGCTTCGAACTGGAGACTCACCAGCGCATCGAGCGCGGCGAATCCCTGACCGCCGATTCGATGATCGAGCTGATGGCTGATCTGTTCGCCGAGGGATTTGGTCCCAGCTTTGACATGGACCGCGAACGCGTCGGCATGACATGGTCCACATTTGGCCATCTCTTCGCGGATTACTACGTCTATGCCTATGCGACGGGCATTTCAGGGGCGCACGCGCTGGCGGGTCGTGTTTTGCGCGGCGAACCCAATTCAGTGCAGGACTATATGGACTTCCTGAAAGCCGGCTCCTCCGATTACTCGCTGAACGTCCTCAAAAAAGCCGGCGTGGATATGATGACGCCCAAAGCTGTTGAAGAGACGTTCTCTGTCATGGAAAGCTATATTGATCGGCTGGAAAAATTAGTGAGTTAACTTCGTCCTGAGCGGAGTGAAACGCAGTCGAAGGGCGCTTTTCTGGAACACCTCCACTACGCCTTCGGCTCCCCTCGGCACGAATTATGATCGTAAATCAAAAATCTAAAATCGGAAATGAACCAATGCCTCAAACACAAATTGCATGTCCCCGCTGCCGCCAGATGATTGCGGCGAATGTAGAACAACTCTTCGACGTGACACAGGATCCGCAAGCCAAGCAGAGACTGCTCGGCGGCGTATCGAACATGGCGCGCTGCCCCCACTGCGGATATCAGGGTCGCCTTGCCACGCCCATTATTTATCACGATAATTCCAAGGAATTACTGCTAACCTTCTTCCCGCCTGAGTTGAGCATGCCGCTCAATGAGCAGGAACGGATCATTGGACCGTTGATCAAGCAGGTCATGGACCGGCTGCCTGCGGAAAAGCGGAAAGGCTATTTGCTGAATCCCACCCCCAACCTCACATACGAATCCATGATCCAGACGATCCTTGGCAAGGATGGGATCACGCCCGAGATGCTCAAGGAACAACAGGATCGCGTGTCTTTGGTAGAGCGACTCCTGCAAGCCAGCGCAGCGGACGTGCGCAGCGAGATCATCAAGCAGAGCCTCAACTTATTCGATGAACAGTTCTTTGCACTGTTCAGCCGGCTGGCGCAGAGTGCCGCCGCAAGCGGACAGGAACCTGTTGCACGCGCCATGATGGACATCCAGAAGCAACTGCTCGAGGAGACCGAATTTGGGCGCGGGCTGAAGGAATCCGTGGGGGAGCTGGAGGCAGCTACCAAAGCCCTGCAGGAGGCGGGACAGGGTTTGACCCGCGAGAAGCTCCTGGATTTCGTCATCGCATCTCCAAGTGACGCGCGCCTAAAAGCCTACGTCAGCCTTGCACGCGGCGGAATGGATTATCAATTCTTCCAATTACTCACTGACAAGATCGAGAAGGCCAGCGCAGACGAAAAGACGAAGTTGGAATCCATGCGCGACAAGCTGCTTGATTTCACCAACGAAGTGGATAAGCAAATGGAAGCACGCTACAAACATGCACAGGAATTGGTAGAGTCGCTTCTGACACAGGAGGACGTTGTCCAGGCTGTGCAACAGAATCTGGATCAATTTTCCCAGGATGCCGTGGATGTGGTCAATCAGATGCTGCGGCAGGCTTCTGAAAAGAATGATTACACACGCATGGGCAAACTGCAAAAGATGGTGGAAGTGTTACGCCAGGCATCTACGCCGCCCGAAGTGGAGTTTATTGAACACCTGCTGGACGCGCCAGATGATGGCGCGCTCGATCAAATGCTGGAAGCCAACAAGCAGCTGGTCAACGAC
>JANMSY010000286.1:0-6448 GCA_031389865.1 Anaerolineales bacterium
TGAAGATGCACAGAAGATCGTAACTGTGGGTGACGCTGTCACTTACATTGACTCACACAACAAGTAAGTCATTTTTGGCCTAAAGGGCTGTAACGATTATAACCGTAGAGCCGTCTCATGAGACGGCTCTATGTGTTTTCATGGATCAGCAGGGAGCATGATATATCATACTCGAATGGTATAACGTGCCCCTGCTTTTTATTTCAACAAGGATGGAATCTCTTCCGGATGCTGCGCGACTTTTACACCGGCGGCTTCGAGGGCGCGAACCTTGTCTGCCGCGCTGCCTGCGCCGCCCTCGATGATCGCGCCGGCATGTCCCATGCGTTTGCCGGGAGGGGCGGTCTGCCCGGCAATGAATGACACTACCGGCTTGGTCATTCTTGCTGCGATATATTCCGCGGCTTTGTCTTCATCGGTTCCGCCGATCTCACCGATCAACACAACCTTTTCAGTCTGCGCATCATGCTCAAACATTTCCAGTACATCAATGAAATTCGTCCCGTTGACCGGGTCGCCACCGATGCCCACACAAGTGGATGCACCCATGCCCACCAGTTTCAACGCGTACAGCACTTCATAGGTGAGTGTGCCGGAGCGGGAGACAACACCCACGTTCCCCGGGATGGCGATATCGCCGGGGATGATGCCGACCTTTGCTTCACCGGGCGTTAACATGCCAGGGCAGTTGGGACCTACAAGGCGCACTTTCTTTTGATCGAGGTAATTGCGGACGCGCATCATATCCTGAACTGCAACTCCCTCCGTGATGCAAACGATGAGGGGAATGCCTGCATCCGCGGCTTCGAACATGGCATCGGCTGCAAAGCGTGCGGGCACGAAAATGACCGAGCAGTTTGCACCGGTCGCATCCACGGCAAGTTTGACCGAATCAAAGACAGGCACTTTTCCATCGAGTACCCATTCGCCGCCCTTGCCGGGTGTAACGCCGGAAACAACGTTGGTCCCATATGCAACCATTTGAGTCGTGTGAAAGAGTCCTTCATTACCGGTAATGCCCTGCACCAGAAGGCGTGTGTTTTTGTTGATGAGTATGCTCATGTTTATCCCTTCGCTGCGGCGACTGCTTTTCGTGCCGCGTCTGCCAGTGTTTCAGCTGTGATCATACTGGCGTTTTCAAGAAGTTTGCGTCCTTCTTCTGCATTCGTTCCCACCAGGCGGATCACCATTGGCACACTTGGTTTTACTTCATCCATCGCGGCCAGAATTCCGCGTGCCACTTCATCTCCGCGTGTGATGCCGCCGAAGATGTTAAATAATACCGCCTTCACATTTGGATCCGAAAGAATAATGCGCATGGCTGCTGCAACCTTGTCCGCTCCTGCGCCGCCACCAATATCAAGGAAGTTGGCGGGTTCGCCGCCGAACAATTTGACGATGTCCATGCTGGTCATGGCAAGCCCGGCACCATTGACCATGCAGCCAATGTTGCCATCCAGCTTGATGAAGGAGAGTCCGTGTCTGCGTGCTTCCGTTTCGGCAGGATACTCTTCATCAAGGTCGCGTATCTCGGCAAGCTTGGGATGCCGGAACAAGGCATTGTCATCGAGCATCATTTTGCCGTCGAGGGCCACGAGACGATGATCCTTGGTGATCACCAGCGGGTTGATCTCTGCCAGGGTCGCGTCCGTTTCGAGATAAGCCTGCCACAAGCCGGCCGCGATCTTACTGAAGTCACGCCACAGTTCGCGCGGCAGGTCAATGGATGCAGCAATGTCGCGCGCCTGGTAATCGCGCAACCCCAACAGCGGATCGATGTGCACTTTGACGATCTTCTCGGGTGTGGTTGCCGCGACCTCTTCGATATCCACTCCACCGGCAGCAGATGCGATCATGACAGGCTTGCGCGCGGCGCGGTCATTTGTAATTGCAAAGTAGATCTCATGTTCAATCGCCGCGGCCTCATCCACAAGTACTTTACGGACAGGCAGGCCCTTGATGTGCATCGCAAGAATCTGCCCGGCAAACTCCGCAGCTTCGTGAGGATTTTTGGCAACCTTTACTCCGCCGGCTTTACCGCGTCCGCCCACCAACACCTGCGATTTTATAACAACGCGGCCACCCAGTTCCTCGGCGATATGTTTCGCCTCCTCTGCAGTAGCCGCCACCCGTCCCTTTGGGATGGGAATTCCATACTTTGCGAAAATTGTTTTTGATTGGTACTCATGAAGTTTCATGGATCATCCCTTATCGTTCAAAAATTCGAGCACGGCGATTATACCACCGCGCTTTTTATTGATAGCGCATATGAATCCATGAACACTTGACGAAACTCATCTGACGGAAGTGAAGGATATTGCAATGTAGGGTGCTTTAAGTCTTCGTTATAATTCTTTCCCAGTCAGGAAAGGATAGACCCATGCGAACATTGCCGATGTACTTGGGGATCATTGTAGTCATTGCTGTGCTGCTCTCAGCCTGCGGAACAGGGCTGGGCACGGCGCCGGTTGTCAAAGTGGGCTGGAATGGCGAGCCAGATACCCTCAACCCTGGCATGGCAGTCCTCTCAGAGTCCTTTAGTATTTTCAGTCTCATTTATGACACTTTATATGAGTTGAACCTGGATGGCACATACCGTCTTTCCCTGGCGGAGAGCGTGGACGTGTCGGAGGATGGCAGGGTATGGACGTTCAAGATCCGGGATGCGGTGGAGTTCAGCGACGGAAAGCCCGTCACCGCCGAAGATGTTGCCTTTTCCTTCAACCTGTATTTGCATTCCGAGGATTTCATTTTTCTCCCGGGCTACACAGCCTATTTCGAAAGCGTACAGGCATCATCAGGGAACCAAGTAGTGGTCACGCTTACGGAAGCGATTCCCAACATGGAAAGCCAGCTCTTTGCCCTGTATATTCTTCCCAAACATATTTGGGAAGATGTTGAAAATCTTACTGCCCTGGATATACCTCTGAACCAATCGGTGGGAAGCGGACCTTTTCGGCTGGCTGAATATGTGCCCGGTCAATATATCCGCCTTGAAAGCCGTCGCGGTCACTTTTCCTATTTCCCAAAGATCAGCGGGGTGGAGTTTCGCATTTACCCTGATGTCTCCTCCATGATCCAGGCGCTGGCAAACAAGGAAATTGATGTCATTACGGAGTTGCCTGTGGACGGGGTATCCGCGTTGGATGGCTTGAGTGGCATACAGGTAGTCGCCGGTCCGCCGGTTGCCCCAAACGTCTCCGATATTATTCTCAACCAGGTGGATCCACAACTATGTCCGCTGGAATCGGGCGGACTGTGTACCGGTCATCCGGCGCTCCGTGACCGCAATGTACGGCTTGCAATGGCTCACGCGCTCGACAAACAGGCGCTGATCGATGGGGTGATGCTTGGCCTTGCCGACCCGGGCCTGACCCTGATCCCGAAAGGTCTGGGCTCTTTTTACAACTCGTCCATCAAGGATTATGAATACAACGTGGAGAAGGCAAACCAGATCCTTGACGAAGCCGGTTATAGGGATGCCAGCGGTGATGGGATACGTGAAATGCCGGATGGCAGCCGCGACCTCACGTTCCGCATGGAATGGCCAGACGATATGATCTATGCACGCGATGAGGCTGAGCTTTTGAAGCTCATGTGGGGGCAGATTGGCATCCATGTCATCATGCAGGCAGTGGATGCTGATCAGTTAACAGCGCGTTGCTGCCCGGCCTTTGATTACGATATCCTGCTTTGGGAATGGGGTTCCGACCCTGACCCAAGCTTCCTGTTGAGTGTAATGCTTACGGACGAGATTTCCTCCGGCTATAACGAGACCGGCTATTCCAATCCTGAGTATGACGCGCTCTTTGCGCGACAAGCCACCGAACTGGATGGCGAAAAACGCCGCGGTATTATCTGGCAGATGCAGAACATCGTCCATGATGATGTCGCATATATCATCCCCTTCTATCAAAAATCGGTGCAAGCCTATCGCACCGATACCTTCCGCGGCTGGCTGACCAATAGTGGAAACCTCGACCTCAGCGCGCCTTCATCGCTGGGTATCATTGAACCGATAAAGCAATAGCAATAATCTGCCCAAAGGCCTCCGATTTCGGAGGCCTTTTTTATGGTATCCTCCCAAATTCCTATGAAACATTTAATCCGCATACGCATTTTCCTGAAGCCATACTTTTGGCAAATATTGGGGACTTTGCTCATATTGCTGACGTTGACCGGGCTCAGCCTGATCGTGCCGCGCATTATCCGTTCGGTCATTGACGACGGGCTGGTGCGCGGCCAGACAGGAAATTTGATCCGATCTGCGCTTCTTCTTCTGGTGCTTGGCCTTGCCTCAGCCATACTGAATCTTGCCAACCGATACTGGTCAGAATGGATCGCGGCACGCGTTGGCTATGACCTGCGCAACCGCATGTATGACCACATCCAGTATTTGCCGTTCACCTATCACGATCACGCCCAAAGCGGACAGTTGATCTCGCGCTGTATCGAAGACGTCCGTTCCATTGAGCGGTTCGCAGGCGGCGCGGTGGCAGACCTTGTGCGGTTTGTCTTCCTCACACTGGGGATTCTCTACATTATGCTCATGGATAATGCGCGCCTGGCGGTGATCGCGTTGCTGCCGATGATCCCGTTGATCCTGATGACATCCAGTTTTGGGACGAAGATTGGCAAGTTGTTCTTTGCGGTGGATAACGCTGTGGGCGAAGTGTCCAATCGTTTGCAGGAGAATGTTGTTGGCGTGCAGGTTGTGCGTGCGTTTGCGCGCGAGAACTACGAGATCAAACGCTTTGAAGTTGCCAACAAGGAAGTTTTCAAAACCTGGGTGCACGTCATCGACGAGTGGTCCAAGATCATGCCGACCACCAACTGGCTGACGTCCATCAGCGTTATTTTGATCCTATGGTTCGGTGGACAGATGGTCATGGACGGGACATTGACCATCGGCGCGATCGTTGCCTTCAATGCCTACATCCTGATGATGGCGGAGCCCGCTCAGCAGTTGACGGGTCTCGTCAACGCGGGTGGTGAGGCCGCGGCAGGTGCGCAGCGTGTCTTCGAAGTGCTGGATACCCTGCCTGCCATTCAATCACCTGCCAAAGCTGTCTCGCTGACAGAGCTGCGCGGCGAAGTAGAGTTTCAGGCTGTGGGGCTGAAATATCAGGATGAGAAAACGGCATCCTTAAGCGGGATCAGTTTGAAGGTTGAACCGAATCGCATCGTCGCATTGATCGGGCAGACGGGTTCGGGGAAGACATCGCTGGTAAATCTCATTCCGCGTTTTTACGATGTCACAGAGGGTTCTGTACTTGTGGACGGTGTGGACGTCCGTGAGATGGACCTGGTGGCGCTGCGGAGCCAGATCGGGATCGTGCTGCAGACATCGCTGTTATTCTCGGACACGATCAAGGCCAATATTGCCTATGGAAGGCCGGACGCGACCATGGATGAAATTGTGGCTGCTGCCAGGGCCGCGCAGGCGCATGAGTTCATTGAAGGTTTTACGAACGGATATGAAACGATGGTCGGCGAGCGCGGTGTGACACTCTCGGGTGGGCAGCGCCAGCGGGTTGCGATTGCGCGTGCGCTGCTGCTGGATCCACGCATCCTAATCCTGGATGACTCAACTTCCTCTGTGGATACGCAGACGGAGAAGCTGATCCAGGCCGCGCTGGATGCGTTGATGGAAGGCCGCACGACATTCGTGATCGCACATCGTCTATCCACGGTTCGCCGTGCCGATATGATCCTGGTGATGGATAAAGGCCGCATTGTGGAGCGTGGTACGCATGAAGAGTTGCTGGTGCGCGGCGGCCTGTACAAAGAGATCCATGATCTGCAGTTGATCGATCATGCCAGGTTTTCGGAAGAGATGGAAGAGTTGCAGGAGGAAAAGATTATCCAGGTGAAAGAACATGATGAGATGTAAACTACACCTCGCCTGCGCTCGCCTGGCGGCTTGCTCCGCTCAGCGCGAGGGAATTTGTCGCGCTGACATCGTGCCCTGTGGGTAGCGGAAGGGCTGAGTGTTCGTCGAAGCCCTGTAGACGAAGCGCTATCATCGAGATAGATTTATGCCCTACGCAATCTACATCCTCAAATACTCTGATGGCACCTATTACACGGGCATCACAAAAGATTTAGATGCCCGCATCCATGAGCACCAAGCCGGTGTACACCGTGAAGCCTATACCTACACGCGGCGCCCTGTTGAACTGGCCTGGAGCATAGTCACTGAATCGTATCAGGAAGCTTTTCAATGGGAACACCAGATCAAAGGCTGGAGCCGTGCGAAGAAAGAAGCTCTTATTCACGGCGATATAGATGGAATTCATAAAATTGTGAAAGATGAACGAAACAGAAGAGAGAAGATCAACAAGAAACACTCGCGCTGAGCGGAATGAGGCGCGTTCTTTGCGACGAGTGCAGACGAAGCGCCGTCCTGCAAGTACATCTCAGTCTCCCAGTGACCCGCGCTTCGTCT
>JANMSY010000339.1:0-7974 GCA_031389865.1 Anaerolineales bacterium
GCTATCGTAAAAAAGAGCATTAACCACGGAGATCACAGAGTCCACAGAGATTTTTAGAGAGTTTTTCTCCGTGTTCTCTGTGCGCTCTGTGGTAAAGAAGCCTTTAAGAAACAGTCTCTCAGGGAACGCCATAGCTGATGCGGTAGATAGCATTATTGATATAGTCTCCTACATAGAGGGTGTCATCCGGCCCAAAGATCACAGGCAATGGCATAACGCCGCTGGGGAAACGTACAAACCAGCTTGTTTCGCTGCTCTCTCCCTGTGTGGATAACACCACTCGTTGAATCCCCGTTTGCACGCCAGACTTTAACCACGAACCAAAAATGGACACAAATGCATGCCCTCGATATTCAGCAGGGAACCGCTGCCCGTTGTAAAAATCCACCCCGTTTGCCGAGGAGTGCGCTTCAAAAAATGCCACAGCAGGGATCGTGTTCTCACAGCCAGCCTGGTCCTGCTCGTTCCAACAGTTGGGAAACCCATAATCACCGCCCTGGACGATGTGATTCAATTCCTCAAAGGGAGCATCCATGCCCAGGTCATCACGTCCATTATCGGTGGCAAACAACTCGCCGGTCCCAGGCTGAAATGCAAGATCAAAGGGATTGCGCAAACCTGTGGCGAAAACCTCCCTCTCACCCGTGTCAACATTGAAACGCAGAATTGTCGCCGCCAGCGGGCTGGTGTCATCACAGGCATCACAGGTAGAACCGACACCGATGTACAGCAGACCATCAGGGCCGAATTCCAGGTTATCGTTCTGATGTTGGCCGACGGGAAGATCTCCTGCCAGAACTCTATCACCATCCGCCCGGCCGTCGTTGTTGGTATCACTCAAAACGGATATGACACCCTGATGCGATACATACACATCACCCGTGGGAGCATGTACGGCGACACCCAATGCGAAGACATATCCCGAAGCAAATTTTATGGTGTTGTCTGCGCGGCCATCCTGATCGTCATCCGTTAATAGATATACATTTCCATCCTGGGAGGTGACATACATTCCTCCCTGAGGTTCGAACGCAAAAGCCGTTGCGCGGGGCAGGTCAGCAAACTTGATCAAGGAAAAACCAGGCTGAACTTCTGCGCCATCCAGTTCCACCACGGATGCGGGGACTGTTGGTATGAACATCGGCGTATCAACACTTGTTGGCGGAGGCAGGGATGCCTCGGTAATCGTTGGTGTAACCGATATGCTTGTGGGGGGAGAAACAGTTGACGTACCCGGGGCTGGTTGACATGCAGCAAGTAGAACAAAGGCAAGCACTATGCCTTTTTTCAAGATTCCAGCCTCAAACCTTCAAACAGATCTGTTTCCACTTTTCTTCCACCATTTACCAGACTGAACGCTCGATAGAACTGTCCGATACCAAAAACCTTTGCAAGCTCTTCCGCCGTCCATTCTGCGATCGGGCCGTAGCCCGGCAGCTGCGATGTATGGCATCGGAGCGCATCACGCACCTTGCTCATGTACCTGTTGTTATCGAGCCGCGAGGTGATCTGCCAATCCTCCCAGCCGACGTGTTGACGCGTTACGCCATCCACATCCATGCTGATGCCACCAAAGGCTTCAATTGCCGCGTTGACAACATCGACCGAATCAACCATGTAATACAGCTTTGACACGCGATGTGGAGGCTGCCCATCCGCAAAGCTTCCATCCGCCGCGCAGACGATCGCACCATTCGTGAACTGGGAAAGCGCAATATGATCGGGATGTCCATACGCGCCATCAGGAGCAAACGTGACAACGATCTGTGGTTGGATGCGCCGAATGTGAGAAACGATTCTGCCGATGATCTCCCTCGTCTCCGCCTGATCCACGTCGCCGTCGATGTAGTCAAGAAAGCGGACCTCATGCAGGCCAAGATACCTGGCAGCACAACTCAATTCAGTTTCACGGATTCGGCCGACTCCGTCCAAGCCGGGGTTCGGTCCCTCGCTATCGAACCAGCCTCGCTCGCCGCGCGTCGCGCACACGAGGTACGTCTCAACTCCTTCGGCAGAATAGCGCGCCAGTGTAGATCCAAGCCCGAGCGTTTCATCATCGGGATGCGGGAAGACAGCCAGTAATTTTAGAGTCCTGTTCATAGTGTCTCCTGTAGCGTTAACGGCACGCTGGAAGCATGACCTACGAGATGCCTTCGAACAAATCCGTTTCCATCTTTCTTCCGCCGTTGACGAGGCTGAAGGCACGGTAAAAAGTTCCCTGTATGGCAAGGACAGCTGTCGCCGCGTCTTCGTTCATGTCAGCCAGCGCTCCCAATGTGGTTAATTGACTCTGGTGACATTGGATCGCCCGCCACGCGGTGCGGCAATACTCCGCCATATCAATACGTGTGGTCACCATCCATTCCCTCCAGGGGATCTCGCCGCGTAGTTGACCATCCACAGGGAAGGTCATATCCCCCACGAACGGAGCAATGAGTCTGATGAAGTCCTCCGAATCAACCATGTAATACAGTTTTGACACGCGATGTGCTGGAAGCTTTTCCCCGTCTTCATAGCCAGAATCTGCCGCACAGACAATTGCCGCGGAGGTAAACTGTCCCATGGCAATGTGATCGGGATGACCGTAATTTCCATCCACAGGGAATGTAACAACAACCTGCGGCTGTATCCTTCTGATGTGTGTGACGATTCTTCCAATGATTTCGTTGTGGTCCGCCTGATCCACTTCACCATCAATGTAATCAAGGAAATGGAGTCCTTTCATGCCGAGTTCATACACTGCGTTCTCCAGCTCTTTTGTACGTAGCTGGCCGAGCGCGCGGAGGCCAGGATTACCTTCCTCGGCGCCAAACCAGCCTCTCTCCCCGCGTGAAGCGCAGACATAATACGTCTCCACACCCTGCGCGGAATATTTCGCGAGGGTACCACCCATCCCCATCGATTCGTCATCAGGGTGGGCAAAAACAATCAGTAGCTTCAAAGCCAGCGCGTCGACTCCTCTACTCATGAGCCTGCGCAGAAACGCGTCGAAACTCTTTTACAAATTGTTCTGCAATGTCCGGGTCGTACACGATCAATAGATTTTCGTCGTTGCGCTCTTCTGCCGCTTGCGAGAAGTTGTAGGACCCAAGCACAACGATCTTTTCATCAACAATAAAAACCTTGTGATGCATCTGTCCATCGATACCGTCGATCAAAACCTCCAACCCGGCCTGACGGAAGGGATCGAACTCGGTGCCCTGATTTGATCGTATCTGTTCATCATCCATCACGCCGCCGATCGTCAGCCCGGCATCCGCCTTCGCGCGGACGAGATCACCCAGATCGTTCGATGTAAATGAAAACGCAAGAAAGTAGATACTCTCTTCTGCCGCGTTCAACAACGGGACCAGCGCACGCAGCACGCCGTCATCTGGTGAGAAATAAGTATCCACGCGTATTTCGTCAATGATCAATGTTGGATGGGGAGTCTGTGCAACAGCGTCGGGACCGAACATATCATCGTTGAACATCTCTTCAAATTCCTTGATGTAGTTCTCCGCCATTTTTGTAGAGCGGATTCGGAACATATGATTGTTATCCTCATACGTGCCGGAATCTGTATAGTTCATGGAACCGATCCAGACTTCGGATCGATCAATGATTATAAATTTATCGTGCATCAATCCCTGACGATTATCGCCAATGATGGGAATGCCCGCTTCGATCAACCGCTGCGGATCAGAGCGATCCATGCTACCCGACTCCATCACCATGCGGACTGTGACACCGCGTTGATGAGCGCGGATCAAGGCATTGCGTACGCTGTTCAAACTCAGACTATATGCGGCAATATCAATGCTCAGGCGTGCCGCATCGAGCGCCTCCACCAGTGGGCCATCCACGCCGCCTGTACCCTGAGGAGAAATGGGACTGGCCGGGTCCGTGAAGTACAGTTCAAACCATGAGCCGCGTACGCCGTAACCTGCCTGCAGGTCGATCGGTGTCAGCCTGGTTTCACCTGTTGATGGGGGAGTGGTATCAACTTCAGGTGTAGGGGTCGGAATGATATTTCCACATGCGGATAGAAGCAGGCCAATGGTGAGAAGCAAACTTGCGACAGGGTGATGTAGTTTCATGGAGTTCCTTTTATATTTCGTATTATGAGTGCCTGTTTGCGTCAGGTCTCGAACCAAGCGAGACCCCGCGCAGGACAGCGGGCAGGCGAACACCCGCTCTACCTCGACCGCCGCCGCTCACACCGTTCGTGCCGCGAGCACGTCGGTACGAGACGGCATCATCCCGATGAGCCCTGGGAGCGCGAGGGATTACTTTTTAGCCATCGCTTCCTTCAAGCGTTTGGTTAACATCTGAATAATAACAAGGCTCACTTCGGGTCGTTCCCGCAGCAATCCTTCGAAGCTTTTCTGGTCAATGCACAGGGCGCGCACGTCGCCGGATGCGATCAATGTAGCAATACGCGGTTCGCGGTTGATGATTGCCAGTTCCCCCACATACTCACCCGTCGTCCGCCGCGCAACCTCTCCTTCGACACCATCTGTTTCGATACACACGCGCACCTCGCCGGAGACGATCACGAACATGGCATCGCCCTGCTCCCCTTGATGCGCAATCACCTCCCCATCGGGGAATATTTCTTCAACTGCAATTGCAGCGACCTGCTTTAGGTCGGAGGGTGAAAGCGCCGCGAACAAGGGTACGCGCTTGAAGAATAATATCCTGTCCATCAATGACAATATCGTTATCGAATCCATTTTTGTTTCTCCAAAGGTTTTGGCAAACGCGGCGCATTCTCGAATCCACTCGTCACCATCGTTCAGCAGCCGATCCCAATTAACATCCACGTGAGCGGCGTGGTCGTCCTCCCACAGATGCATGAGTGGCTGAAGCACATCGCGCCATTTTGCGCCGATCGACTCCAAAGCCTCGATGACATTCGAGCGCTGGCTCATGTCACGTGTCTGCAGATGCTCGACCGCGGTATTCATTGCGTTACGGTCGCCCAGCAAGCCGATGGCATGCAATGCACGGATCCCATGGGCGTTGGATTTACTCCGCAAGGACTCAGCCAGCAGACTCATCGCATCGTTCCCAGCCGCGAGCTGCACTCCCCGCATCAGCGCGTCATACTCAGCGGCGCGTGATACGGCCATACGTGCAAAGTCGAGGAGCGTCCCGGCGGGTGGGACAGGCAAACGCTCCAGCGCGAGCAACGCGCCATCCGCCTTATCGTCATCACGCAATGCCGCAAGGACTGGTTCCAAAGCGGGTGCTCCGACCCCTGCAAGCAAGCCCACAGTGGATTCCAGCACGAGAGGCTCGCTGCGAAGGGAGTCAACGAGGTAAGGCACTGACCTGAGAGCGTCAATTCGGGTCAATGAAACGAGTATGATCCGCTGGACAGCGGGAAGGATGGTCCTATCTTTCAGTTCATTTGCAAGGAACGCAAAGGCTTCCACGTCACCCCAATCGCCCAGTGCTATGATCGCATGTTCGCGGGCTTCCACGTCACCAAAGATGGCTGTGTGGCGAAGATGTTTTTTCGCCTTGTCATGTTCGGGATTTATTCGGAGTAAACAGGCTGCGGCGCGGGTGCTGACCTTTGTACTTTTATCGTCCAATAGTGGGACCAGATACCGCATTAATCCATAGGGATAGCCTGCCAATACTGAAAGTGCAGAAACTGCCTCGAAACGGACATCAGGCTCAGGGTCCGAAAGAGTAGCAGCAATGTCGAGTAAAGCAGAGGCAGCCTGGGATTGAGTCAAAGCTCTCAGACAGGCCGCGCGTACGAGGGCATCCGCGTCGTCCAATCCATCCACAAGGGCATGGGTGGATTCTGGCAGTGAAAGATTCCCCAGAATTTCAGCCGAAACGCGGCGGATCGCAGGGTCAGAATCCCGAAGCCCATTGAGCGAGGTTTGAATGGCAGTTGCATCCTGATGAAAGCCGCCAAAGGGTTGTTCATCACTGTAAAAGAGATGCGGTCGCCCGGCCCGCAGGGCTTCAATGAGCGCATGGTTATAGCCGCGCCGCGCCTGGTAAATGACGTAGGTGCAAAGTACCGCGGCAAAAAGACCGATGAAATAAAGTCCCTGTGGCGGGAGTGACTGCTCACCGATGATAAGAACACCACCTGCGATGAATGTGCCTGCCTGCTCAGGAACACCGCTAATAAATGCACGCACCTGATCACGGCGCTCAGGGGGTACCACGTTGAACATTGCCTGCCAGGCCGGGTCTGCGATGCCTGAGATCCACAACATCTGCGCGAAGCGGAACGCGACGATGACGTAAAAAACGGGGGCAATGGCAAGGCTTGTAAAGCCGATCAGGTAAATGATGGGAAGTACGAGAATGGCTGCCATGATCCCGAAGCGTGCAAAGAATTTATTGGCAAGCAACAGTGATATGAGAAATGCGGCGGCTGTGCTGACACCGTTGAAGAGGCCAAGAAAAGCTGCCAGTGAGTCTTCGTTGATATATTGCTGGGTGGCAGTACGTGAGAATGGAAGCGATATGGAGAAATAAAGCATTGAGAAAAAGATCGTGGCAATGGAGATCCATGTCATCAGTGAGGAGCCGCGCACGTACTGATAGCCGCGTTGCATCTCCTGGATCAACGTCTGCTGTCTCCGACGAGACTTGCGTCCTTCGGGCATGGAGGAGATTTGGATGCGTGAAAGGAGAGCGCGGCTGAGGAAAAAGGCTACCAATAACGCGCCTGCCCAAATAAGAAGCAGGTTCTCTGTCCCTATGGCAGCGACCAGCAGCCCCGTGGCAAACCCGCCGATCACCTGCCCGAGTATTCGGCTGGCATTGAACAGCGGAAATAATCTCTTTGCCTGACGCGTATCGCATGCCACACCTGCGATCCCCCAAATAACGAGGCTGATGAAGATATTAAGAACTTCCTTACCCAGCCACAGAACAGGATACAGCCAGTTCTGTCCGCTGAGGATGGCGAAGCGCGCAATGATCAGGATGACCGAAACAAGCAAAGGGATGCTGATGTACAGAACCTGACGCGGCACCCGGCTAAGGAGAGCTGTCACGCCGAACGACATGATCATGGATGTAATGCCCAGCCCCAGGAACATGTAGGGAAGATACTGCACACCGAAGCGCGCAAAGAAGAGTGCCTCGATCGCAGTACCCCCCAGGGCTGCTCCCATCGCGGTGAAGAGCATGACCCCAATGACGAGCGAGGCCATACGGTTTTCAGCGGGCTTGACCGAGAGGAGCTGATAAAAGCGCGTCATCATTTGAACAGGGTGCTATTCAATCCTTCGTGCCTGTATTAAGTATTGTTCCCCCACCAATCTCGCAGTTTCCATCAATGTCTGATCATAATGATGAGTATCCAGCATGATCCTGCGCGCGATAAGCTTTCGAATAAAACGCGGGAAGGGCAAATTCAACTTCACGAACACCTGCATTTTTGTGCCGCCATTGGGCAACGCTTCGAAACGGTCCGTTTCCATCAACATCCTCCTGCCCTTTTCATAGGATTCGGTCGTTGAATATTCAAATGGACGCCAGTCCACAGTCACTTGGGTGCTGAGGCCTTCTCCATGTGCACAGTGATTGCTTGCACCAATGCCACCTCGTCCGAGCGGCCTGTCGCCCATCGACCAATGGACATCTGGCATTACGAGATTCCTCTTCTCAGGGTTTTGAAACCATTCCCAAGCCAGATGCGGAGGCACGCCAAAATCAACGGAAAAAGCCAGGTCGGCTGTTTCTTCCGTGAGATAGATCCTTCGTTCGCTGACAATCTCATCATGACGCTGGTGAAGGTCGATGGCGTGAGTTTTGACTTCCCCCAAATGCTCGTAGGATTCGAACTGCGTGTGCGTGTTTTCCAGAATTAAATTCAAATGGTCCAGGCACGGATCGGTCAGCATGATATAGGCCTTCCAGCCTGTTTCCTCAGTCACATGATTTTTCGTCAGCCGATGGATCAGGTTCACATCCGACCCGACCAGTTCACGGATCTCGCCCACATGCTGG
>JANMSY010000342.1:0-3444 GCA_031389865.1 Anaerolineales bacterium
CCCAGCCCGCTCGAGCAGGACATTCCACCACACGTTTGGGACATGGTCTGCAACGCGCCGCCCTATGAAGATTCTCCTTCGCATGAAGTGATCGCAATTGCAGAAAAGCGTTTACAGGCGCGCACAAACAAGGATTGGGCAGAGTCTGATCAACTGCGTGCGGAGATCGCATCACTGGGCTGGATCGTCCAGGATGCAAAAGACGGATATAAGCTGGTAAAGATTTAATAGATTATTTTTGCGACTCAATGGGAGTTGCCGTGATTCTGCTAACGAGGGATTGCCAAATCCCGTCCATGCAGGAAATACACTGGCATTTGCCCCGAATCTGGCGGCTGGATTTGTCAATCCAGCCGAGCATCACGGCGATTCCCAGAGAACCATTTTTGCCTTGCTGAAACCCATCGGCTTTGACTTGCCGGTGGGTTTTTTGTTACCTGTCTACCTGTTTACCTTTCATCAAGTGGGATAAAATAACCTCCAGTGACCCAGGAGGATTCCATGCGTGCAGTAGATATTATTATCAAAAAACGTGACAAAGGTGAGCTCACTCTTGAGGAGATTGAGTTCTTTGTACGTGGCTTTACCAACGGAGATATCCCTGATTATCAAACGTCCGCATTTGCAATGGCAATCCTGCTCAATGGCATGACGCCGCGCGAAACAACTGATTTGACGCTGGCAATGGCTCACTCCGGTACCATGCTGGATCTAAGCGATGTGGTTGACCTGGCAGTCGACAAACATTCATCTGGTGGAGTAGGCGACAAGACGAGTCTGGCGGTGCTGCCGATCGTCGCGGCATGCGGATTACCCGTCGGTAAAATGTCCGGGCGTGGGCTTGGTTTCAGCGGTGGCACGCTCGACAAACTGGAATCCATTCCCGGCTTTCGCGTGGATCTATCCACAGAGGAGTTCAAGCAGCAGCTCAAGGAAAAGGGCATTGTGCTCACTGGCCAATCGCTTGACCTTGCTCCGGCAGACGGCAAACTATATTCACTGCGTGATGTCACAGGAACGGTGCAATCCATCCCGTTGATCGCGTCCTCCATCATGTGCAAGAAGCTGGCCGCGGGTGCACAGGCGATCTTGCTCGATGTCAAAACGGGACTCGGCGCATTCATGGAAACGCTCGATGAAGCGCGCCAACTCGCAGACCTGATGGTGGATATTGGCAATCTTGCCGGGCGTGAAGTCGTGGCTTTGCTGTCAGATATGAACCAGCCGTTGGGCTGCGCAGTCGGCAATTCGTTGGAAGTTGTCGAAGCGATTGATATGCTCAAGGGGCGTGGACCCGAAGATTTCGCCGAGCATTGTTTATACGTCAGCGCACATATGCTTGTCCTGGGGAAACGCGCCAGTGACTTAAGCGAAGGCCGCGCCATGGCTGAACGATCCATTGCGGATGGGAGCGCGTTCGAGAAGCTGCGCATTCTCGTCCAGGCCCAGGGAGGCGATGTCTCGTACGTGGATGACCCGTCCAAATTCCCGAAAGCGGAGCACGTTGAAGTGGTGAACTCGCCGCGAGATGGCTACCTGTCTGAGGTCCAGGCGAGAAGCGTGGGTGAGGCTGCGGTAACACTTGGCGCAGGACGCGCCAAAAAATCCGATCCTGTCAATCACGCCGTGGGCTTCATTATCCATCATAAAGTTGGCGATAAGGTGGAGCAGGGTGACCCATTGTTCACCATTTATGCCGATGATCTGGACAAACTCGCCGAAGCTCGTGAAGCGGTGTTTGCTGCTCACAAATTCAGTGACGTTCCTGTTGAAAAACTCCCTTTGTTTTATAACTAATTGGTTTTTTTGCCGCAATACTTGCAATATTTATAAGAATGGGGCATACTTGCCCCAGGAGTAATAAGTCTCATGGCTAAAATTCCCTTGCGCGCTTATAACCGAGAAATTGAAACGATGATAGACCGCGGGCAGCTGGATGAGGCCATCGCGCACTGTCATCACATCCTCAAGACATTTCCCAAACATCTTGAAACCTACCGCCTGTTGGGGAAGGCGTATCTTGAATACAAGCGTTACGGCGACGCGGCGGATATATTTTCGCGCGTCCTCGTTTCGGTGCCGAATGACTTCGTGGCACAGGTGGGCATGAGCATCATCCGCGATGAAGAGAACAAGCTTGATGACGCCATCTGGCATATGGAGCGTGCCTTTGAAACGCAGCCGTCCAATACCGCGATCCAGGGTGAATTACAGCGCTTATACGGCCGCCGCGACGGCGTTCAGCCTCCACGGATCCGTATGACGCGTGGCGCGCTGGCGCACATGTATGTGCAGGGCGAGCTGTATCCGCAGGCGATCTCCGAGATCAGGAGCGTTCTCAAAGAGGACGCGGGACGCTCCGATCTGCAGGCGTTGCTGGCGCGTGCCTATTATAAAAGTGGATTAAAAAATGATGCGGCCGACGTAGCCTCGACACTACTACGCCGCTATCCTTATTCTCTGGACGGCAACCGGGTGCTGGCTGATATCCTCGAGGCCGATCGTTCCGAAAACGTGCAGGTCTATCGCCAGCGTGTTGTTGAACTCGATCCCTATGCGGCACAAGTCGCGGGCACCATTTTTCAGTCCAACGAAGTTTCAGATGCCGCGGTCACCCTGGAACGGCTCGATTGGAACGGTCAACCGGTCGGAATGCAATCCGATTGGGGCGAGACAAGGGCAATCGGTCTGGAAGGTGGTACAGCGAGCGGCGACGAACAGCCAGATTGGCTCAAGAGTTCGGTGAATGAGGTGACGCCTCCACCTCTCCAGCCGACACCTGCATCCATTTTCGATACTCCTGCTGCGCCTGCACAGCCCCCAGCCACATCCAGCGATGATATCCCCGATTTTTTGCGCCATGCAGGATGGGGTCAGTCCACGGGCACTGTGGATGAAAGCAAGCCCGTTTTTACTGAAGAAACTGCGCCTGCACAGTCACTCGAGCAAGGTGACTTGCCGGACTGGGTCAAGGCGATGAGGCCATCTGAACCTCCCGTAGAGCAGGACGCCGAGGAAGAACTACCCGACTGGATCAACAAGATCGGGGCGGGCGCACTATCGTCACATGCGAGCGATCAACCTGACTGGATGCAGCAATCTGAAATATCTTCCGAACCAACACCATCTGCCATGGAAGATCAGACCGACTGGCTTAAGGGGCTGGGAAGTGAACCGGAGCCAACGTTACCAACCGCACAGGCAGATGACCTTGACTGGCTAAAAGGGCTGGGCAGCGAACCTGAAGCGGCTCCTCCTGCCGGACCTGCGGAGGACCTCGACTGGCTAAAAGGGCTTGGAAGTGAACCGATCACAGCTCCTTCTGCTGCACAGACCGATGAACCGGACTGGCTCAAGGGATTTGCCAGCGAGACTGAACCGGAAATTTCTTCAGCGGCTGCCCGGGAAGATCAGCCCGATTGGCTGAATCAACTCAATGCCGAG
>JANMSY010000351.1:0-2759 GCA_031389865.1 Anaerolineales bacterium
TTAAAGCCGTCTCTATCGGTCATAAGAATTACAACTTTCTCCTTCCTTATGCGACCGACTCGCTCCAACCATCTTTCCTTGGCTCTGTCAAATGTGTCGTAATGTAGAAAAAGAATTTTTGCCCCATTCACAATCCCAACCGGATAACCACGCGCTTCTGAGTCGGCTTTATCAAAAATAATTTCGGAAGAAAGGCTTTTCTCAAGATCCTCACAGAACAATAGAAAATCATTGGGTTCAAACCACAATCCAACGGTTGGGGAAAGATACCGGCTTCCCATCAATTCATAGAAACGGCCACCAATACAATTTTGTGAGATAAAAGAAAACTCCTTCTCCCTGTATCGCGAAGAAAGCCAAGCCTTAAATCTAAGTCGCTTAAGGCTGATGAATAGGCGCTTGAACTTGTTCACAGTTCTTTCACGAATTTTATCAAATAGTTGATCAAGAATATTTGGCATTCCGTGTTGAAGAATTGACCGACGGCCTGCTGCGTGAAATGACCGACTCAATTGCATAAACATACTTGAAATTAGTGAAGTGATTCACGGAAATCTGCCGCCCCTGATGCCCCATCTGACGCGCCAACTCAGTGGATCGCAACAGCGTAACAACAAACTCAGACATGCGTTCTGCATCTTTCAAAGGTGCGAGGTAACCAGTGACCCCCTGCTCCAAGACCTCTTCGGGTCCACCGCATTTTGTAGATACTACCGGTGTTTCCACCGCCATGGCCTCGATGGCCGTCAGCCCAAAAGACTCTTGTTCCGATGAAATGACCAGAACGTCCAAACCGGCCATCAGATCAGCAATTTCACCCTGCCATCGTCCAAGCAAAAGAACGGTATGAGTAAGGTCATTGCGCTGTATGCAACGCCGAACACGCTCAGTATTCTCCCGGTCACCAACACCCACTATTAAAAATATTGCATCGTTATACTTTGATTGGATACAGCCGGCCATTCGAATGAAGGTTTCATGGTCCTTTCGGGGTTGGAGAGCGCCAACTACACCGACTAGTCTGGCCGACATTGGCAAACCCATATGCTCCAAGACTAAGCGCCGAGCAGTTTCACGATCTCGTACCTCAGGCAACGCTAAACCGTTATGAATAACTTCTGCCTTTGCGCCCAAACTAGGATAACACTGCAAAAGCGATTTCGAGGGGAAAATTATGCTCTGGGACAGAGCACGGATTATGCTCTCGTATAGCCAACCGGGCAGTATTGGACTTAGCTCGTTATTGCCAACAATGGGCTCGTGAATGTGCCAGACATGGGGAACATTGTTGAATTTGGCAGAAACAGCACCTTCGAGCATTGTGACTGTGTTTGAATAAACCAAATCAATCTTGTGTCGAACAATAATTTCCCTCAGCGCGCTGATCCGCGATGGAAACCGCAAGAGAAATTTGGCGAAATACCTAAACCGCCCGGCCAGTGACACCTGGCCTTGGCAAGGAGCCCAGTGCATCCAGGGCAATACGTCCACGTGAATCCCGATCGCTTCAGCCGCAGCGGCTAACTCCCTTCGAAACGGCACTACCAAGACGGGAAAAACAACATTCCTGTCCAGTCCTTCAAGCAGGGTGAGCAACATTTTTTGAGCGCCAGCCATACCGCCATCGTGTGAAAGGAATAATGTGCGGACCGGGTTGGATCGGGTTCCGTCAAAGGGGGCAAAATCATCCACAGCGCCTGAAGTTGTGGCAGTCATGACTTTTTCCTGAGAATCTCTGCGGGTTTGATGCGACGATTCCGAAGACAATGGCGCAAGGCTTCCCACCCGACGCCCCACTCGTATTGGCATTGTAGTTGGTATGAAAAATTTGCCATTCGCAAATAAAGCGTACCAGGTGCTTTTTTTCCATGCCAAGTTATCCGCCAGAGCCTACGGAACGCGCTCCAAGTGATACCGAGAAAAGTCCAGAGATCTGGACGTGAGCCAGACACTGCACGCAAGGCCACATCTGAAACTCCTTGCCAAAAATAGCGACTTTTGACCCACTCTTTTTGCAAGCGCCCATCTGGAATACGATGCCGCACACTCACGTCTGGCGCGTACCACGTTTTCATTCCCGCTAGTGCCATCCGTGCGAACAGTTCGCTTTCTTCATTCGATAGCAAAGATTTACCGATGCGACCCAATGCAACGTCAAACGAACCAATGGCTGTAAACACAGAAGACCGAAACGCCATGTTGCAACCTATCGGGATATCAGGGGGCACTATTAACTTCGCCTGATCTCCGTAGCGTGTTGCCCCATAAATCCACATCATTTGATCCTCAAGCCATGCTGGACGTGCAGCTTCTAAATGAGGCACCACTCTGCCACCCAGGCAATCAACTACCAGCTCTGAATTGAAGTAGCGATGCAAGTTTATAAGCCACGCCTCATCAAAATAGACGTCATCGTCGACAAATGCAATAACATCCCCATTGGCATGAGCTATGGCCGTATTGCGCGCATGAGAAAGCCCCTGCACAGGCTCCAAAAAATATCGAAAACCTGGATGCTTGGTACAAAAATTATGAGCTGTTGCACTGGTCTGATCGGTTGATTTATTGTCGATAATGAGTACCTCCCAATCAATGGACGCGGATCTGCAGGCCCAGAGACTCATTAACGTCTCAGCCAATACGTCGGATCGATTAAATGTACAAATTGCGACTGTAATTAACATGCAACATCTAATCAAACATCAATCTGAATAATTTATAAATAGATTAATCATAATTTATTTATGTTGTCAAACCCC
>JANMSY010000365.1:0-2301 GCA_031389865.1 Anaerolineales bacterium
GTCGTTCGCATAAATGGACAGCAGTGCATCACCATTCGTGATCATATCCGTGATGCCAGCGATATGCCATTTGGGATATTCGTTGAACGAATCGGCTGGTGCGTTCTGCAAACGGATGCGAAGCATTTCCTCATCACCCCAAATCACATCGACGAAACGCGCGCCCGCGGCGTAGGCGGCTTTTGTCACCTCATGCAAGAGTTACCGCCCCGCGGGTGGGACGCCTCGTGCCGTGGCGTTCGTGATGATAAGACGCTGACCGGCTCGTATATTCAAGCCAACTTTGACAATCGCTTCTGCGTACTTTCGAAGCAGCTCATGGTGTTGCTCACTGGACGTCATGGATTATCCCTCCGCACAATTTTTCACAAGTATAGCACGAACAATTTCACTCGAAATCACCATTACACGCATGCGATGTGTTAGACAGAGGATATTTATCACGTCCAATTGTGACCCTGTGTGTTTATACTTTATGGTCACATCCGTATCACTGCAGGAGTCCATCATGCTCGCCATCGAAAAAATTGATACCCACAATAAAACCCAGGTAAAACGATTTGTGGATCTGCCTTATCATCTCTATAAGAATTGCCCTCAGTGGGTTCCACCGCTATACATCGACGCCTATCTGCCTCTGAATCGGAAGAAACACCCGTTCTTTGAACATTCTGAAGCCGATTTTTTCCTGGCTGTGCGGGATGGGAAGGTCGAGGGTCGTATCTGTGCTGCGAACAACAAACTCTTCAATGAATGTCACCAAACCCGAAAGGCTCACTTCTATGCACTTGAAATGATCAATGACCTGGATGTTGCACGCGCACTCTTTGAGGCAGTCATTGATTGGGCCAGGGAGCGCGGGCTCGATACAGTGATCGGGCCAAAAGGACTATCTCCTTTCGATGGGTATGGCATTTTGGTGGAAGGTTTTGAACACCGTCAGATGATGAGCATGATGAACTATAACCATGACTATTATCCCAGGCTGATCGAGGCTCTCGGTTTCGAAAAGGAAGTGGATTTCGTCTCCTGTTATCTGCCTGCCGATTCGTTTAAAATTCCAGAACGGGTGGAGCGTATCGCCAGGCGCGTCGTCGAACGCGGCGACCTGTGGGTCAAGAACTTCACAACGAAAGGTGAACTCGTTCAGTGGGCTCCACGGATTGGGTATGCCTATAACCGGGCCTTTATCCATAACTGGGAATATTACCCGTTCACGGAGGGCGATGTGAAGTATGCAGTGGATAACGTCTTCATGGTGGCGGACCCGCGGCTCATCAAGCTCATTATGCACCAGGATGAGATTGTCGGCTTTCTGTTTGCCTTCCCGGATGTCTCTGCGGCACTTCAACGTGCCAAAGGCCGGCTGCTCCCATTTGGGCTGATCGATATATTGCGCGAAATGAAGCGCACGAAAACAGTTGCCGGTAATGGTATGGGCATTCTCCCGCAGTTTCAGGGCAGAGGCGGCAATGCATTACTATATTATGAAATGGGCAAAACTGTCTTCGGATTCAACCGATTCCAGCATGTTGAAATGACGCAGGTTGCCGAGACGACGCACCAAATGAGGGCCGATCTGAAAAACCTGCAAGGGGTTGAGTATAAAAATCATCGCGTATATCGGAAAATACTGGAATGAACAGGAAGCTTTCGCATGCAGCATCCCCTTGAATTGGTTCCGGCAGGTTACCGCAAAACGTTCTTCTTCACATTACTTGCCCTGACTCTGATCCTGTTCGCCGTTTTCCGCGTGCTCGATCAACCCTTACGCACTGACGCTGCCCCGAATGGCATTGTTTCGTTCGAGTTGGCGGGTACGCCGCATCAGGCAGAACGAATGATTTCCTCATGGTCATCCAGGGCACGGTTGAATGCCGCGTTCGGTCTCGGCATTGACTATCTTTTCATGCCCATCTACGCGCTGGCTCTCGCGTCCGGTACTTTACTTGCCGTGCAAAAGCATGCAGGGTGTGTCAAATCACTTGGTGCGCTGGCAGGCTACGGGGCGTTTGCCGCGGTGCTGTTCGATGCAGTGGAAAACTTCCTGTTATGGCAGGTCCTTTTGGGAGCGGTGGAATCCAGCTATCCTGCGATTGCCGCTATTTGCGCGTCCATCAAATTTGGATTACTTGGTTTGGGATTGGTTGTGGGTCTGGTGATCTGGGTATTGCCAAAAAAGCCGATGGTGACATAACGGGGAGTGGCTATACCCAGGGCGGTCACAAAATTCGGTTTTTCAAATGTGGGAAAGCGCAAATTTTGACCGTGGGCAATATAAAAAAAAGGGCCAAATTTATT
>JANMSY010000424.1:0-14343 GCA_031389865.1 Anaerolineales bacterium
CCCAAGGGCTAGTTTTCGGATTTCAGGAGTCACATTGGAATGCAGTCCGTCGAAGTTGATCCCCCACATTCATTCAGCAATAGCTCCGTTTGGTTAAACTGCGAAAGAACCCTGCGATCTATTTTCAGACTGGCAGCCAAAATACCTCGCATGCAGAACTTGGATCATTTCAACTTCAATTTCCGTCGCATGAATGTACGGATTGCCGCAGCAGCCTTCAGTGCAGATTCTGCAGCTGCTGGTTTTATAACGACACCAGGATAGCGCACCACAACGGCGTACCTGTCCAATTCTTGAAGACTGTCTTTTAAGGACTGAAATTCATCATCCTGGGAAACGCACATCGCCAAAAGCGGCATTAGATCACGCTTACGTTCAAAGTTAATTTGGTGTTCTTGAAGATAAGCCTTGAGGTATTTTTCTGCACACTGCTGACAGTGAAAGCAGGCGGGTTCTGGGAGTGGATATTCTCCAGCATGAAGAAGCAGATCGGCGCTGTAGAAATCCGCTTCAGCTTTATCCACCCATTCTTTGGTCAGTTCGTTCATACAGGACTTTTCCCTTTTGGGTGACTTCGCGCAAAAACCAATCCCCGAGCTTCTTTCGCCGCTCCAGTGTCTTTCGCGAGCGGACGATGACATCCACGCCGAATGTAAGAATCGGAAGCGACTTAGCAATTTCCACCATCGTTTCCATTTCATCCACAGGCTTATCCATCACCACCAAGAGGTCCACATCGCTCTCGGCAGTTGGCCTGCCATAAGCATGTGAACCAAAGAGGATGATTTGCTCCGGGTTGAATTGCTGAGCAATATGCTGGGCAATGCCTCTGATGGTCTTCATCGGGATACGGCTGGTCCGGCTTCGCGGTAAGACCTGAAAAGCTATATTTTTGCTCATAATTGAATTATACGTTATTCTCAGCTTAACCACCGAGTTGACAATAAAAATTCCCGAATTTCGGGTAGATCGCTCTGTTCAGCCTCTTCCCGAATGTCATAAATTCATCCTTTGGGGCGATCTACAAACCTTATGTATCACGCACAAAAGGAAGAGACGGCGATTTTGAAAAAATCCAGCCAATGCGTACACTTTAGAACACCCTATATCAATGTCTACTATGGTTGTTCTCGCTCATAATTGCGATATGACAAGAAAAAGAGGGCTGCCAAAACAATTCCGTCCCCTTTTTTGGGATCACCGATTTTCCCATATTTCCATTGAAAATGACCGAGATCTTGTCATACGCCGGATTCTTTCGACCGGACCATGGGATGCGGTTGGCTGGCTCCGAAACGAGCTGGGCGACGAGAGCGTACGAGAATGGCTGATTTCTCACAACGGTAGATGGTTGACACCTCGCCAGCTACGCTTTTGGGGGCTGATTTATAATCTGCCTGTGCGGCAAGTGAATAAATGGGTGCAAAACGCACGGAGTGGGGTTTGGGCGAATAGATGAAATATTTGACAGAAGGCTTACCCAAGAAACAAGTAAATGTCCTCAGAAAGCTGGGTCCGCCGACCTCTTTCAGCGGTTTCTATCTTGCTGGAGGAACGGCGTTAGCTATTTATTTAGGTCATCGCGTTTCAGTAGATTTGGATTGGTTCAGCTCTAATGTATTTGAAGATGGCATGCTGGTTGCGCAATCTCTTCGCAATTCCAACATACAGGTAGAGATCGAACAAGTTTCTCCGGGGACATTGCATGGGAGTGTCAATGGTGTGCGTGTGTCCTTCCGGCAATATCAATATCCCTTGCTTCGACCCTTGAATTATTGGAGTGAAATGGGTTGTAACCTGGCATCTCTGGAGGATCTGGCTTGCATGAAACTGTCTGCCATTGCCCAGCGTGGCGCGCGCAAGGACTTCTGCGATATTTACGCTTTAGGGCAAAAGTTCTTTTCTCTTCAGGAAATGTTAGATTTATACCAAAAGAAATTCAATATTCGGGATGTCGGTTCAGTTCTATACGGTTTGGTGTACTTCGATGATACGGAAAGTGAGCGTATGCCGAGAATGCTTTGGGATGTCAATTGGGGCAAGATCAAAAAAAGCATTCTCGAATGGGTCAAGAACATATCCTGAAAATTTGTAGGAACTGAGGGTTATGTGGGGCTATGGATTTTTGGTTCCCCTCACGATTTTTATTCAAAAGCTTGTAGAGCTTCGGTTGCCGCCGTTCAAAGTTAATCAGGAAGCCTGTGATCGCTTTGGTGACATTCAAGCCTGTAGGTCGTTGATTCGTAGAAAATCTCCTTTTTTGGGAGACTCTCTGAATCAAAAACCGCCGGGCCTGCCTGTTTAGGATAGCCTGGCGGTCTTCGATTGTCACGTAGTAGCGGGGGCAGGACTTGAACCTGCGACCTTCGGGTTATGAGCTGTAATCCTGGTACCGCTGGAATTTGTGAAAAACTCGTTTTATTACATGGTTTTCGGGTTTGTGGTTCCAATTGGCCCGAAGATTTGTGTTTGACAAAAGTGAGTATAACAAAACCGCGAATCGTCGTCAATCATTTGCGTAAAGTCCGAGAGGGTTCCAAAATTGTCAAACAGTAGATAGCTCTATTTCTTCCATCTACTGGCTTCAAGTTTGAAATGTCTCTTTCGAGACCATCATCAACAACGGAGAGAGAAAAATTGCTGAAAGAAGTCATGCGTGGGGTGTAGTTGTTTCGCAGTCAGGATGCGTGGGAACATAAAAGGGGCAGCGTGGGGGCATGGTGTATGCCCGGAATAAGATATTGTCAGTTGGAGTGACGCATCGATGAATTGCGAAGACAACCTCTATGGAACTGCAGTGTCATCCTTCCGCTCTATTTTCCGTCGGCGGTAATCGTTGACGCAGACTTTGTTGATGAATACAGCAACACACTCAATCCAACAAGAACTTGGCATAGCTAAGTGTGACCAGAGCCTATTGGGCAATATTTTAGTCGGAACGCCGATTTCATCGGTAGGTCCTATAGAAACACGCCACTATTCCCATATAGTGAACTTCTTCATTCTGATTCGTATGTTAGTTATGGAAGACTAATAGAATCCCTACGGAAAGGGGCTACGCAGTCGAACATGCTTTTCATGTTCAAACACCTATTTGAACTAGAAGACATTTTTTAGATCGCGGATTCGAAGCCCGTCGAAATAGCAGTCGAGAATTGTTATGTTGTTACCAAGATAATCCAGGCGCGGTACAAATCTGTTATACGGGTATAAATTCCGCCCGCGGCTCTAGATAAAGTACAAAATGGCAGAAATCAGCGAACACCCCTACCTGTAGGGGTATTCGCGTTTAAACGTTCCGATACACAACCGTGCCGCAATGTATCGTTACCTATATGGATATTCAGGTGGTCCACAAAAAGCCTGTGGGTGTACGCCTGCTATTGTTATCAAATATCAGAAACGAAATTCAGATCCCATCCTCTATCACATTGATATCCCTGTACAAACGAAGAGATTTCCCAACTACAGTTCCGATCTTGTTTGTAACGCTGATATGCGCATCGGGAAGATCCTGCAATCTGCAAAATTGCAGGATAGAGGTTAGGGTTTGATGCGGGTGGTAGGGATTCAATTCGATTTGTTCGGCACGCCCTTATCATCGCACCCTGAAGATGGCGCGCACCATTGCAAATCTGGACGGGAGTGAAGAGCTCCAGTCTGCGCATCTAGCGAAGGCGCTGCACCTTAGGCGGATCAAAGTTAATCATGGAAAAGCTGACCGCAAGTTGATGTTTGAGATTTAGGTTTTTACCATTGAAACCATAACCACATCGTATATTTGACGACCAATTCAAATTGATAACGTGGGCTGTGGATTGCGCAGATACATATAAGAGTTAGAAAAGGCGCTCGCAAGTGCCTTTTTTTGATTCATGCAAAACTAAGAATAAACTTCCCGAGCAGTCGGGACAGGGAACTCATGACACGGGAATGTCTCGCATGATAGGCTTTAGGTGTTGGAACCAAAAGTTGTATTCGCTTGGTCGAGATACGATAAGCGATCGATGCAATGCTCTGTGTGGTGACACCGGCGGTCACGCAGACATGAGAGGGTTTGGGCCAAATCTTCGCTTCTAGGGCAATACTAAACCCTCAACACCTTGAGGTCCTACTCGCAAAAGGAGAAAAGCATGCTTTACAAACTTGTCGTCTTTCTGCATGTTATTTCCGCTTTCGCGTTCCTGCTTTCGCATGGCGCCGCTGCCAGTGTGGCATTTGCCTTGAAGCGTGAGCGTGAGCCACAAAAGATACGAACCTTGCTCAATCTTTCAATCGCATCCTATCCATTGATGGGTTGGTCTCTGGTTTCAACCATTGTGTTTGGCGTCATCGCGGGTTTTCAACTGAATTGGTGGAGGTTCGGCTGGATCTGGACGTCAATTGTCCTGCTGCTTGTCATCGTTGTATTCATGGGACTGTTTGGCGCTGAGGTTTATGGCAAAGCCAGAAAGGTTGCAGGACTTCCGTATCGATTCAGGGGAAAGCTACTTCCGGCTGAGTTGCCGAAGAGCGATGATGAGCTTTTCGCAATTCTGGAGAAGAGTAATCCAGTCCTGCTCACGATCGTTGGTTACGGAGGCTTCGCGATCATCACATGGCTAATGTTGACCAAGCCGTTCTGACGATCCATTCCAGCATCACCTGCTTCTGCCACGATAGAAAACCTTCAAGCCAATGCTGCTCTAATCGCGAAAAAAGGCAAACCATGAGCGACCACCAATCATTTCAACGATTCACAGCGATGACCGCAATCATGTCTTTTCTGTTTGCTGTAGCCAGTATTGTGCTTCAGGGCATCCCCATAAATTTCAGCCCCGATGTTGCGGCCAATCCAGCATTTTGGCTTGCGGTTCGGGCCGATGGAGCGAGTCTATTTCGGCGGGGAATGATCTTGAGCGGCGAAGCTCTGGCTTTGCCTGCGGTCGCCAGTTACGTCCTTCTTGCCCCAATCTAGGCAGTGTGGCTTGGGATTGACCTGGTCCGTAAGCCGGTACAGATCGCGAAAACAGTATAGAGAGGATCGATAAAAATGAGCGAATACGTCAGACCAATCAAAGCTCTTAGCGAAGTTGTCCTGCGGGTGAGCGACATGGATACCATGCAGGAATTCTATGAAAAAATCGTCGGCCTCGAACTGCTTGCACGATATGAGAGCCTAATGGCTTTCTTTCGAATAGCTCCTGATCATGAAGGTCACAATCAAACCCTGGCTTTGTTCGATCAGTCCAGCGAGGCTGATCATCCATCGCGCCATTATACGGGAGTGGATCCTGAGAAGAGCCCGTTGCATCACATGGCCTTTACAATCTCACTATCAGATTACGAAGCAGAAAAAGAACGACTGCAAAAGCTTTGCTTGCATGTGGAAACTGTCGAACACGCTTGGCAGCATTATCGTTCGCTTTATATCACTGACCCGGAGGGGAATGTAGTGGAGTTTGTTTGTTATGATGAGAGCGTGCGATAGAAGGAAGCGATTAGCAGATGACATAATCGGGTGCGAACATTGAGTCGGCTTGCGCGCTCAATAGGGTTTAATTTCGAAAGTAGACAAACCATGAACGACCATCAGTCATTTCAACGATTTGCTGCATTATCGGCAATCATCTCTTTCCCATTGGCTTTAGGGAGTATAGTACTTTCAGGCATGGCCCTGGGTTTCAATATGGAGGCATCCACCAATCCAGCCCATCTGCTAACAGTCGGGGCTGATGGGGCGAGTCTATCGCGCTGGGGAATGATACTGGATATGCTCGGATACTATCTGCCACTCTTGCCCGTCGCCCTCTTCCTCTGGCGTTGGCTCAGATCGAGAAATCCCGACTGGGTTCTCTTCTATACTTCGTGCGGTTTGGGTTATATCCTCATTGGCGCAATCGGCGCGGCGATTTTGGCGGCTGTGCATCCACCGTTGATCAATGCATACACTCAGGCCTCAGTAGAACAGAGGCCCGTCCTCGAAACTGTCTTTAGCGCTGTGTGGAACATGGTATACGGTGGAATGTGGAACATTCTTGAGGTACTCTTGGCTGGTATCTGGTTCCTTGGCATTGGCTCGCTCCTCTGGGATGAGCGGCGCTTCTTCAGTATCTTCAGCATAATCCTGGGCATTTCGGCGCTTTTGGACTCGCTTGGATTCATCTTGGGCATCGAAGCCGTTGCCTTACTTGGAGTCGCCATTTACGTCCTCCTCGCCCCGATCTGGGCGTTATGGCTTGGTATTGACTTGATCCGCAAGCCGGTGCAGATTGCCACTGCGTAAGCAACTGGAGACAGTTACTTGACTCCGCAAAAATGAGAGCGGACATCCGTATCCCTCACATGTTAGTTCTGTCAGCCAGCAGAAAGGGCAAACCCTCGTGCTGTTATGTTTTTCACCGCGACGAACCGACCCGTGAAATTTCCCGACCAGTCGGGATAGGGCACTCATGACACGGGAAACCTTCGCATGATAGAGTGGATGCATCCGCCGTTCCCGTTGGGTGGTGGACCAAGTATCAACCTGCCATCTTGAGGCAGATGTGCGAAGGCACACTGAAGGATGTGAAGCCATGAGTACGGATAAGACGACAAAGAAGTATCACAAATTTATACTGATCGCCTCGACCTTCACCCTGCTGGGCCTGATCTTGATAGCCTGTAGCAGCCCGAAGACTGTGGCGACTGTGCCAGCGGGCGCAAAGTCAGGGGAGCTCACCCTCGAGCCGTGCACGTTCAAGACGGATGAAGCTGAGTATGAAGCCGACTGCGGTACGTTGGTCGTGCCGGAGAACAGGGCCCAGGCCGATTCACGCTTGATCGCGTTGCCGGTCATTCGCGTCCGGGCGACTGGTAACAACCCGGCTGAACCGGTCTTCTGGTTACAAGGTGGGCCAGGTGACTCTAATATGGAACTAAAACCCGCGGCCTGGCTGCTTGCCCGCCACGACTTTGTCATGGTCGGTTACCGCGGCGCAGACGGTTCTTCCGTGTTGGAGTGTCCGGAATACGATCGGATGTTGCGCAGCCCCAGTCCGGGTGGCGACGCGCTCGGCGCGGAATCGCTCGCCGAAACAGCGAAGGCCATGGCCGAATGCGCGGCGCGCTTGCAGGCCGCGGGGGTTGACCTGGAGGGCTACACCATTCCCGATGTGGTCATAGACATGGAAGCCGCCCGCATGGCGCTGAACTACGAGCGTGTGAACCTGCTCAGCGCGAGCTATGGCACTCGTGTCGCGCAGATGTATGCCTATCTGCACCCTGATCGCGTCTATCGCTCGGTCATGAGCGGCGCTTCCCCCCCCAGGCGCATCGTCTTTGAACCGGAGACGCTGGATGCACAACTGGGATACTTCGCCCGCCTGTGTGCGCAAGACGCCGAGTGCAGCGCCCGGACCCCCAACCTGGCAGAAGCCATGCGCCATGTGGCCCACAACATGCCGCGCCGTTGGTTGTTCCTGCCGATTGACCCGGGCAACATCAAGGTGGCCACCTTTCAGTTGCTCTTTAGTCGCAGCACAGCCCCCATGGCCTTCGACGCCTACATCGCCGCGGAACAAGGGGACCCGAGCGGGCTGGCGTTGATGTCACTGGCGGCTCGCTTTAGTCCTCCTTCAATTATCTGGGGCGACTTTTTTTCCAAGGCCTATAGCGCCGATTATGACCCGTCCCGCGACTACACGGCCGAGATGGATCCACCGGGCTCGATCCTGGGCTCGCCGGAAGGCCTGGCGTTCTTTAGTACCGCCTGAGCCTGGCCGGGTCAGGCTCATCCCCGCCGAACTTCGCCAGGCTCACCCCTCGGATGTAGAGACGCTGATCATCAGCGGGAGCATTGACGTTGCGACTCCGGCAGAGCTGGCTACCGAGGGGCTCATGCCCTACCTGTCTCATGGCCAGCAGGTCTTCCTGGCCGAGCTGGGGCATTTTGACATGCCCGGGAATGACCAGCCTCAGGCAGTCGAACGCCTGTTGACCTCCTTCTACGACACAGGTGTGGCTGACGACTCGCTGTATACCTACGCGCCGATTAACTTCCAGGTGTCATGGGGTTACCCGACGCAGGCCAAGCTCCTGCTGGGTCTGGTGTTACTGCTCATCGCCGCCGTGGTGGCGGTCATTTGGTTTGTCGTTCGGCGGGTCCAGCGTCGCAAAGCCAGGCAAGCCGCCAATTGACCTCCAGGAGCATTAAAATGCCTGCCAAAAGGTCAAACTGTAATCTTGTGAAAGTCGGCCGTCTGTGGGCCATCCTATCCGTTGTAGGTTTGATGGAGTCAGCGGCAGCACTTGCACCGGTTGCGTCCTAACAAGAGGAGTATAAGGAGGTCGCTAGGTTGAAGATTTGGGATGCACCCAACTTCAAGCGATCTCGCGGCTCGCGCGGCTGATGCGCCACCGTTGGGCGGCGTACCGCAGGCTATACGGTTTATTCGATGACAAGAAAAGGAGAATTGCAGTGAAAACATGGTTCACTTCCCTCAATGGAGCGATCACGCTCTCGGCGCTGGCACTGCTTTCTTTCATCGGATACGCTTTTGTGGAGGCGCGCTATTTCCTTGAAAAGTGGATTCCAGGGGATGGCGCGGCGATGGTGGAGACAATCGTTTTGCTCTTGATCATCGGCGGCTGGCTGCGGGCCCTCTTTGTGGCAGCAGGTGGCAGGCGGGGTGGCTTGACTGCTTTGTTCGCCTTCAGCGTGGTTATCACACTGATCGCCCTATACGATATGCAATTTGTTCTGTACGCCCATATAGCCTGGCCGGAACAAGTCATGGTGGTCGTTATGCTCATCGTTGGGGCGATTGTCACCGCTTCAATGGGAGTGCACTTGAGGAGCGGCAAGAAAACTGCATAACCGACAGCGCACAACTACATCAATAATGCGCCGCCCAACACTACCTGAACCTGACGTGGCTATCGCCACCGTAAATCGGAGCGATTAGCAATACCCGCCACGCGGGTTATGCTGTCCGTTAGGCGCACAACCAGTCAGCAGAAAGGGCAAACCCTCGTGCTGTTATGCTATTCACCTGCGACGAACCGACCCGTGAAATTTCCCGACCAATCGAGAATCCGCCTAATGACATGGGAGCAACGTGCGGCTACACGGTGTGTGCACATCAAAGCTACATGAGAAGAAAAGAGATTGCTTATGAATACTGAACGCACAAATATTGGAACAGGTTTTTGGCTCCAATGGGTGCTGGCGAGCATCCTGGGCTTTGCCGTGGGCGCAGCCATGGGTAACGCCGTTGCCAACTCCATTCCACCCATGACGTGCACGCAAAGCTTTTCCGATAGTCTTATTGACAGGTTGACAAATTTTCCGTGCATCCTGCAAACGTTTGACCTGGACCTGGCATTAATCGTGGTTATCCTTGGGCTAGCGGGCGGATTCATGCAATGGCTGGTTCTCCGCCGTCGGATCGCCGGGACTGGCTGGTGGGTGCCTGCCAGCACACTTGGCCTCCCAATCGCTTTGGTCATAGCCGTGGGCGCGATGCGCCTGGGCGGGATTCCGTCCCCAATCCTGCTGGGAGTTCTATTCGGAGTTGTGAGTGGGATCATGCCATGGCTCGTCCTGCGGCGGCAGATTACGCGGGCTGGTTGGTGGATACCGGCCCACCTGCTCGGCTCACTGCTGGGTGGTGCCATGGGTATTGTTACATTCCATGGCGTGAACTTGATTGGATTCTACCAATTTGTCTGGGCCGCGGCTGGAGCCATGTTCGGGGCCGGGTTGGGTGCCATCACAGGCATCACGCTGGTCTGGCTGCTGCGACAGCCTGTTCCGGGAAAGTAGACGGGGCGGCGCACGGAGCGAGTTGAAGTGTCAGACTTGGATGCGATCGGTGACATCGTGCTGTGCATAACACAGATATAAGTATTGGCGCGTGCTCTTTATCACCCATTGCATGGGCGATATGTAGTCAGCTCTATGACTGATAGTTGCGAATTTCCCGGTCCAACTACCCCGTGAATTTTCCCGATCAGCTGGGACATCGCCCTCATGACACGGGAAAGCCTCGCATGATACGCTGTGGGCATTCACTGAAGACGAGAACAAATTATCTCGTCATCTAGCAGCCAAAGGAGGCTCATATGTCTAACAATCTATGGCAGCGGCTGGGTGCCGCCAGCGGAATCGTGTATGTCCTAGTAATTCTGGGCCCGGACCTCATCCCAAGAGACCAAAGCCAGGAAGTTACGATAACGACGGCGCAGGCAATGGCACAGTCGTGTGCGACCGTCACTGCTGCTCAACTCACGGATGCGATTTATCCTATCACGCACATTCTCGGTTACCTCTTCTTCCTGTTCTTCTTGGGAAGCCTGTGGAGTGCCCTGCGGCGCGCCGAGGGCGGTGACGGATGGCTTTCGGCGGCCGCCTTCGGCGGAGGCCTGGTCTCACTTGCCATTCGCCTGAGCAGCGCTAGCGTATCGCTCGCGGCTGTTCACAACTCCTGTGCCGGCATGGACCCTCAACTCTGGCAGGTACTGACGAACGACGTCGGCGGCGCTGCCCTCTTCCTCAGCTTCTTCCCGCTTGCTGTTCTTTCGGTAGCGTGCGCTGTTATATCGATCCGATTTAGCGCGCTGCCTCGCTGGCTGGGCTGGATGTCAGCAGTCGTAGCTGTGGCGCTGCTGGCCGATGGAATAGCGGGGACGATTTCCGCCCGAGACGTCGGACTTTCTTTTCTCCTGTTCATGCTCTGGATACTAGCGGCCAGCATCGCCCTGATGCGGCGTGCGGGTGTGCCCCACTCAGCGGTAGGCAATGCTGCTGTGGCGCCGCCTTCAGTCGTATCGTAAGTGAGAAGGTTATGAGGTGGATGGCGCAGGTTTGGTATGCCTGGCTGCCACCTCATAATCGATTATCTGACGGCAAAGGAGGCTAGTCTTGTCTACAACTACTGCGACACAGCAACCAGCTCCCCTTCGACACTCCGATATCTGATGGGTTGTGTCATAATAGAAGCAATGAGTACTCGTACTGCCGCCTGGCTCGCTTGGGGCCTCGGGGCGATTTCACTATTTTCCTTCAGTGCAGGTCTGTTCCTCCAGTCCTTGAATCGTTCTGCGTTAAGTGTAGTGGATACTGAACCATGGATAATTGAAATCGGCTTCACTCTCCTTTTCATGTCTTTCACGATGGTCGGCGTGCTTATCGCCTCGCGGCACCCGATCAACTTAGTTGGCTGGATCCTCTGCGCCCTGGGCCTCAGTGGATCGCTGACAAGCCTTTGCGGGGAATACGCCGTCTACACCCTCGCGACGCGACCAGGTTTGCTCCCCCAAGGTGATGTTGCTGCCTGGCTCTCGGTCTGGCTGTCAGGCTCAAATCTGGTCACCCTGATCGTCTTGCTGTTTTTGCTCTTTCCGAACGGTCGGCTCCTGTCGCCGCGTTGGAGTGCCGTCGCATGGTTGACAATCATCGCCAATGCTCTGTCCTTAGCGCTCTATCTCCGACCGGGACCGCTCGATGGCTTTTCACCGCTCGCCGTTGCCAATCCACTCGGCGTCAAGGATGCGGACACAGTGTTGAACATCGTGGCGACAATCGGGGCCGGACTGACGCTTTTCACCGTGCTTGCTTCAGTCGCCTCTCTCGTCCTCCGCTTCCGGCGGGCCCAGGGCGCAGAGCGTCAGCAGATGAAGTGGTTGGCATTCGCCGGTTTCAGTGTTTGCGCGGCGTCCCTCGTCGGTCCCATTTTGTGGTCGATTCCTGAACTCTCTGGCGCTGTTTGGAGCGCACTCTTTCTGTTCAGCGTCTCCACCATTCCGATCAGTGTCGGCATCGCCATCCTCAAGTATCACCTGTACGATATTGACATTATCATCAACCGTACGCTGGTGTATGGCTCGCTCATCGTAATTGTCATCGGGCTATATGTGTTCGTAGTCGGGACAGCAGGTATGCTGTTTCAGTCTTTGGGCAACTCTTTTCTCGCGATTCTCGCCACAGGGTTGATCGCCGTTCTCTTCCAGCCGTTGCGCCAGCGTCTTCAACGCGGCATCAACCATTTCATGTACGGCGAGCGCGACGATCCCTATGCGGTGCTGTCGCGCCTGAGCCAGCGTCTGGAAGCGACGCTCGCGCCTGAGTCCGTCCTGCCCACGATCGTGGAGACTGTCAAGGACGCGCTGAAGCTGCCCTACGCCGCCATCGCCCTCAAGCAGGACCACGCATTCGCGGTCGCTGCCTCCTCCGGGACACCCGTGAATGACACGTTGTGCCTGCCGTTGGCTTACCAGAACGAGAATATCGGCCAGTTACTTCTTGCGCCGCGCGCCCCCGGTGAAACTTTCTCCTCTGCCGACCGGCGGCTACTGGACGATCTTGCCCGCGAGGCAGGAGTTGCCGTCCACGCCGTGCGCCTGACCACGGATCTCCAGCATTCGCGTGCGCGCCTGGTTACAACACGGGAAGAGGAACGCCGCCGGCTGCGCCGTGATTTGCACGATGGGCTTGGCCCCACCCTCGCCAGCCTGGCTCAGCGGCTCGATACCGCGCGCATCCTGGTCCCGCGCGACCCAAATGCTGCCGTCGCCCTGCTGGGTGACCTCACGGCCCAGGTCAAGACGACGATCACAGATATTCGCCGCCTGGTCTACGCGCTGCGCCCACCCGCGCTGGATGAGCTCGGTTTAGTCTCGGCCCTCCGCGAACACGCTGAGCACTATAACGAGTCCAACGGGCTGAGTGTTTCGATCGAGACACCGGAGCGCTTGCCGCTGCTGCCTGCTGCCGTCGAGGTCGCGGCGTATCGCATCGTGCTGGAGGCGCTGACCAATGTTGCCCGTCATGCGCACGCGCGGACTTGCCACATCTGTCTGGAAATCAGGGACGCACAGGTGCTATACCTGGAAGTTACGGATGACGGTGGTGGTCTGCCCAACGACTACCATGCCGGGGTTGGCCTCGTTTCTATGCGCGAGCGCGCAATGGAAGTAGGTGGGGAATGCCGAATTGAACCGGGACCGACGCACGGGATACGAGTGGTGGCCCGGCTGCCTTTACCAAAGGAGTGAAACATGGATTCGATCCGCGTACTCATCGTCGACGATCATCCCTTCTATCGCGAAGGAGTACGCACCATGCTGAGTGTGGAGTCGGGCATCGAAATTGCAGGCGAACTTGCGAGTGGGGACGAAGTTGTTGCCCAAGCTGCGAATCTCCAGCCCGACGTGATTCTCATGGATATCAAACTGCCGGGCATCAACGGCATCGAGGCTACTCGACGTATCCTGCACACCAGCCCGCATATCGGGGTGCTGGTCCTCACCATGTTTGAAGCCGATGAGACAGTCTTTGCCGCCATGCGCGCTGGCGCACGAGGCTATTTGCTCAAGGATGTAGGTCAGGAGGAGTTAGTTCGAGCAGTCAAGGCCGTCAACCGTGGCGAAGCGATCTTTAGTCCAGCGATTGCCGAGCGGCTGATCCTGTATTTCGCCGCGCTCAAGCCAGCAGCTGCGGATCTGGCTTTCCCCGAACTCACCGACCGTGAGCGCGAGATTCTCCACTTGATCGCTCAGGGTCACAGCAATTCAGAGATTGCCGAACGCTTACTACTCCGCACGAAAACGGTGCAGAACCACGTTTCAAACATCTTCAGCAAGCTACAGGTCGCTGACCGAGCGCAGGCTATCGTCCGTGCGCGGAACGCGGGACTGGGGCTCGATCACAACACCTGATGCGAGCATGTAGCAGCATAATATGTGTCAATTTTTGCTCAAATGCGTATTTTTATCTTCATAAGTGCACAAGGATCTGCCCCGAGGGTATAAATCTGGTATACGGGTACAAATTTAGACCGCAAGCGTAGGCGGCGGAATTACATCACCTTTCGAACACATTTTGATTAAGAATGGCTGGTACTGCGACCAAAATGAAAGGCAGTGGAGCTTTCTCTCTTCTGCTTTTGATGTATTCCTTTCACTGCCCACGACGCGTCATGCTGCAGGTCCCGATCCCGTCGGGAACGCCATGATATCCCATGTTTTATCGGACTCGCAATCCCAGTCTTGTTATGTACAGTAAGGCATTTATCAATTTGTTCGGCTTTAATTCTTCTCATCGGGTCTGACTTGATAAGTTAGTAAATCCATCGAGCATATTCCTACATATCGCGGTTTCGAAGCCCCGTCGGGACCACCAGACGCATTATAAAGAAACGACCCGAAAATGGATTTTGGCATATCCCACCACCCGTCTTAATAGCCAGTCTTGAGGGCTGGAAACCAACTGAATTAATTTTTGCATTTTTGCTCCGGAAGCGGCAGTTGATGCCGGTAAAAGCATACGAAGCATTTTGCATGCTTTTTAATTTTTTATCAACCTTTTTGGGCTGAATAGGGAAA
>JANMSY010000386.1:0-3371 GCA_031389865.1 Anaerolineales bacterium
CATGGCATGGCAATCATCTATTTCCTGCAAAGCGACGTCGTCCCCACGCTTATCGACGCAGGTGTCGAAGTCATTCTCCTGACCGATGACGAAATCCAGTCTCAAATCTCTCGTCGCTTTGGTCGCCCTGGCCTTACCTTCGAAGGGTTACGCCTCAAACAGGCGAACGACTATGCCCGCAAAGTGCGCCCGCGCTGGCAGTGGCTGCTCGCCTACTTGCGCCGCGTCGGCGGCTCGCGCCGCATTAACACCGAAGCCATGGACAGCCACATCTGGGAAGTGTGGGCGGAGAACGGCTGGAAATTCCGTTTGGGCATTTGGATTCCCTCCGCGCTGGCGATCCTTCTCCTGCGGAACTTCGCCTTCGCCCGCAAACTTCTAGTGCGGATGCAAAAGCGCTTCACGCCTACGCCCGGGCTGTACACTGACCTCTTCGATAAATACCAACCCGACATGGTTGTCGCTTCGACTCCAGGCTGGCGCATGGACCGTTATCTCCTGCGTGAATCCGCCCGTCAGGGTGTCCCGAATATGACCGTCATCGTCGGCTGGGACAATTCATCGAGTTACAACATCGCAGGCGCGGATGTGCAGTGGGCGACCTGTTGGTCTGAGCTGCAAAAAGAGGAACTGGTGCTCGGCTCAGACTGGAATCCCGCGCACGTGCACGTGGGCGGCATCCCAGCCTATGACGGATATTTTCGCAAGTCGTGGCTCATGCCGCGCGACGAGTATTTCAAACTACATGAGCTCGACCTCGACCGCAAGTTGATCTCGTACGCCAGTAGTTTTGTCCATTTTGCGCCGAACTATCCGAACATCGAGGCGCTGGCAAAACTGGTTTCGTCTGATTCACTGGCAGAACCCTCGCAGTTATTGATCCGTTTGCATCCAAGCCATTTTCAAGATAAGCCAAAAACTTTTGCCGAGGAACGTCAGCGTGTGTTTGACCTCGAGAAGAAATATCCGCATGTGCATGTTGTCCAGCCAATAGCATTGGGTGGGTCCCTCGGCTATTACGGTGGTGAAGACATGGACGAGAAATCGTCCATGATGGCGCACTCCGATGTAGTGGTGACGGTCTATTCCACGATGCTGGTTGAGACCGCTGTACATAATACGCCGATGATCGCGGCGGTGATCGATACGCCAGGAGGCTGGAACAAGCCAAAGAAGTTTTCTCTATCCCTGAAGGAGATCGGTGATTGGCCCACACACAAGCGTTTCCGTGAAGCGAAAGCAGGGCGCGTTGCCCGGAACGAATCCCAATTGCGTGATATGTTGAATATGTATTTGAAAGACAGATCTGTTGATTCTCCCGAGCGCAGGAAGTTCATCCAGGATGAAATTACATTTACCGATGGAACCTCTGGGAAACGAACCGCGGAATATATTTTAGACGTGCTACACTCACCGCACAGACGCAAACGAGTGTCCGCAGGGTAGGACGCAGAGAAGAATAACAAGAGACTCCGTTAAGTCAGGGTCTCTGCGGTTCAGATTCCTGTGTGCTCTTTTTGTCCTTCGTGGTAAAAATGACTAAATCCATGTTCCTCTTCTACTTCTCCATTACTCTCGCGATTTGCTCCAGTGCCCTGTATCACTTCGTTGCAAAGAGTACACCTGCGAATATTAATTTTACAGTATCACTTTTGGTGACGTATGCCGTTGCATTTATCATCACCCTGCTCGGATTCTTTTTCTTCCCTGCTACAAATGGCATCACAACCGCACTCAGACAGCTCAACTGGGCAACCATCGGACTAGCCATCGCCATTGTTGGAATAGAATTTGGTTTTCTTCTTACTTATCGCGCAGGCTGGAACCTGGGTATCGCCGCGGTGCTGGTCAACGTGGTTGCGTCGTTGATCCTTGTTCCTGTGGCAGTTTTTGTTTTCAAGGATAAAATCTCGTGGGTGAATATCCTTGGTATTTTGGTTTGTCTTGCTGGGTTGGTAATGCTAAACTGGAAAAGATAGCCTGGAGACACTTCGCTAATGCTTTCTCGATTCAAAAGTGCTGCCCGCATTTTGCTCAGGGGCGACCCCAAAAAGAAAAAACGCAATTCCATTCCTGCCATCACTATCGAGGAAGTGGCGGAGATCAAGCAATTCTTCCCGCGCGAGAAATTCTTTATCCTGGGTCATGCCCGCTCAGGGACAACGCTCCTCATGCGGCTCGCGCGTCTGCACCCTGAAGTGCACTGCAACTATCAGGCTCACTTCTTTACTCGCCAGCCGTTACTTAAGTCTCTTGTGAACACCCCTGAAGCGGAGGAATGGTTGACGCGCAAGTCCAACCGCTGGAACCAGGGACGCGACCTCTCGGCGCTGGTCTTGCGCGCCGCCGCGGACTTCATCATGGAACGTGATGCAGCCAGGGATGGCAAGCGTATCGTCGGGGATAAAAGCCCCTCGTCCACGATCCATGGACAGGCTGTCCGCGACATGCACTCGATCTATCCCGATGCAAAACTCGTTTACATTGTCCGCGATGGACGGGATGTACTTATCTCCGAACGTTTCCGTAATCTGGTGGAAGAATCCAGGTTCCTCAAAGTAGAAGATAAACGCATTATCGAAGAATTAAGCAAGGACCAAACTCAATTCACCAATGGCACTCGTTCGATCTTTACCGAAAGTGTGATACAGCGTATGGCAGCCGGTTGGGTAAAAAATTTGCAGGAAACAGAAGACGAAGGCCGCAGGTTGTTCGGCGATCATTATTACGGCATGAGATATGAAGACCTGCTCGCGCATCCCTTTGATGAGATGCAAAAGCTCTGGGAATTCCTTGGAGTGCATGCAGCGCAGCGACTGGAAAAAACAATCGTTGAAGAAATGTCATCCAATCCCGATGAGGAGTGGCAAGCCAAACGCAATGAAGAGATTGCTTCCTTCCTTCCAAAGGGACAGGCTGGCAACTGGCAAAGGCTGTTCACAGAAAAAGATAAAGCCGTGTTCAAGGAAGTTGCCGGTGAAATGCTGGTCAAGTGGGGATATGAAAAGGATTCGAAGTGGTAATTCCCACTGCAATGGTCACAAGGAAGAAAAACGCTGGTTTTAAACCTTCGTGATCCTTTGTGCTCTCTGTGGTAAAGAAGGCTATTATGAAATTTCTCATCGCAGGTCTTGGCTCCATTGGAAGAAGACACTTCCGCAACTTGATTGCATTGGGCGAAAAAGATATTGTTCTTCTTCGCACGCGCAAAGCAACATTGCCCGATGACGAACTCGCGGGGTATTATGTCGAAACAGATCTGGAAGAAGCGCTCAAAAAACATAAGCCTGATGCTGTGATCGTTGCCAACCCGACCTCCATGCATCTGGATGTGGCGATCCCAGCCGCCGAGGCAGGATGTCATATCCTGC
>JANMSY010000426.1:0-9182 GCA_031389865.1 Anaerolineales bacterium
AGTGAAAATGGACTTGTTGGAATAACAAGTCTATTTTTTGCCGTTAAATGGACAAAATGGAAGTAAAATTACGCCTTAGACGCCCTACAGTCAATCTTCGAATCTGTTGGTCCGAGTTCGAATCTCAGCGGAGGCAACTCATTCATCCCTTTATGGATTCCACTGAAGAAATCAAGTTGGTACGATTATTACTCGCCCGTCTCGAACGCGTCTCGGTTGACTCGTATTGGGCACATAGAGCCAGCGGCATTCGCGGTGCGTTTCTCAGAACCCTTGAAGATTTAGAGAAAGGAACAGACCCTGGTCAGACCGCCATTAACGAATTAATTTCCTCTGCATTCAAAATTCTCACCAGAGCCGCGAGAGAAAAACACTTAGAAATTCGACTTCCCCAGGTATTTCCCATGAAAGGAATATCTCTGATTGTCGTTCATTTGATCACAGCAGGCGGGATAATCATCGGTTGTAATTCAGCAGCCCAGCCCAGCCCGAGGAAATCGTTCGTCTGGCATGGTTCCATAACTCCCTGACAATGGCCAGCTCGATCGCGCTGCACAGAACTTTGCCTTCTTCGTCCTGACGTATAAGGATGAAAACGAACGCGACGAGTTGAAGGCAAAGGGCATCACCTCTCCATTTCCGCAGTATCCCGATGATGAAAGATATCAAAAAGCGATAGAAGGTTTCCTGACCTACACCCGTCAAAATTATTTTTGAGCCAGGGGCAAGCCCATCTATGCCAACATTGTTTCAGTAGATGAAGATCACGTTTGGGATCGTTATCGGAACTATGTGGACGGTGTGAAAGTCGAGTCGTTCGCCACCGATTGGTCAGACGGCTACCGCCCGCACGATAAGTGGGAACCGCGAAACAATATACGCGGTCTTATTCACCATACAGGAGCCTTGCTACTTTGCACCTCGCTGTTGAAAAACAGCCAGTACCGTCATCATGAGGATATGTATATCGAGGCGCAGGCTTGCACGCTTGATATAGGCAATATCCAAACGCAGACGGTCATCGAACTCCAGTTGTGCGCGGCCAAATACCTGCCATAAACCGGTAATTCCCGGTGTGACGTCCAACCGATGCGTGTGCCACAGTTTGTATGTGTCGGCGCCGAACGAGGTGGGACGTGGTCCCACCAGGCTCATTTCTCCGCGGAGAACATTGATGAGCTGAGGCAGTTCGTCCAGGCTTGTTTTGCGGAGGAAGCCTCCCATCCGGGTAATGCGTGGATCGTCCGGGATCTTAAAATCCGGCCACTGCAGTTCATTCAGGTGGGCATATTTGCTTTTTAGCTCTTCAGCGTTCGGAATCATCGTCCGAAATTTATATATATGGAAGCGACGTCCACCTTTTCCTGTGCGAAGTTGTTTAAATACGACCGCTGCACCAGGTGAGGTGATACGAATAACAAAGGCGATTAACGCCAGTACAGGGAGCCAAAATGGCAGGGAAAGCAGAACCAGGCTGATATCCATGATCCTTTTTGACACCAAATATGAACTACCGCTCAACACACGTTTCTGAGGACCAAATCTGTCAATCCATTCTTCTGCACTTTGAGAAGCAAACTGAAGAATCGTCATACGTTAATCACCTCCTTCCCTACGTTCCCCACGTTCCTCTGTTCAGGCACGTCCTGAACGAGTTCTCCCTGCATCAGGCGCTCACGAGCCTTCTGCAACAAATCGTCAAATGTGAGTGCCTCTTCAGGGAATGAAGCTGTTCCCCATAAAACCGCTAAACCGGTCTTCTGCTTCACGGCGTCGGCGATCCGTCCGGCGAGCAACAAGGCACCGGCCACATCCGTCTCAGGGCAAAGAATAACATAAACCCGCTTCCGATCCCTGAGTACCAAATCAGTCTGTCGTAAACAACTAGCAATGACCTGGCCGATACGTGCCGATGTTAAACGGTTCGTAATGTCATATTGAATGCTCTTTAAGACCTCGCGGTTGTCCTTGTGATATTCAGGGTCAACCTCGATCAACAGCAGCCCCAAAGGACGATGATAGCGGCGACTGCGGGTGATTTCGTTCTTCACCCGCTCACTTGCATCATCCAATCCCTGTACGTGGCTTGGAAACGCATCAATGGCAAGTTCATCCATAATAGACTCTGCATGAGTCATCTGAAGTGCCAGCTGATGGGCAAACCAAACCCCTGTTTCAAGCAGGATAAACTCCAGCAAGATCACAGAAAAATCATCTGAAGTAGTGGATCGTCCTCTATCGATAAAAAGCAACGCCACTACGTATACGCCTGCCCAAACCGCCAGCGGAACCAGCGAGCGCACACGCGAGACGGATGGGAAGAACAATGTGGCCGGGACAGCGATTATCACTGCAAGATAGAAATAGGATGCAAAATTGATAATCGGGCGGCCGAAATAATCGGTTTGGCCGAGTATGAAGATCATGGCCAGATAGAAAATGGCCCAGAAAAAGGAGCGTCGTAAATTAGTCAAGGTAATTCAATCCTTCTTTTCAATGTTTGCCATTACAGGGCAAACGAAACTACCAGTAAGATTTTTACACTCAAATGCGATGATGAATCACATGAAAGGTTCGTTAAGTAGAAATGCAAAACACAAAACCTCCTACGGGGGAAATGTGCTGCTGCGTGAAATTGGCGGTGATGAAAGCGGTGGACAATGCTGGATTTTGTTAGCTGTATACACGTCAACACCCAGGCGCATTCACAGATAATAAACAGAACGACAGGCCAAAGTAGGTGTTATGCTAACTCCTGCCATACAAGGTAGCATTCTCAACGATGAAGAAGTACGATGTCTGAGTTTTTTAACGAAAAATCCAGACCATTAATATGACGGTATTGGCTGGAAAAGGTTACAGCCAAAATCAGTGAATTTGGATGTGATTAGCGACGTAGTGGAAAGCGTACCGTTTCAACCGCCTGATCAGAGATCTTTATAGCACGAATATCTTCGATGCCGATTCTCACAGGAGGAAAAAAACAAATACCATAAAATCCGCATCCTATTTTATAATATGGATCATGGACAATCATTGCAGCCTCACCCCAGCCCAGATCGTCATGTATTCAACACAGTATTGTTCCGATTGTTTCCGTGCAAAGGCCTTCTTCGAGGCGAACAACATCCCATACATTTCCATCGTGCTGGAAGGAAATCTCGAAGCGACCGATTTTGTCAGGCGCATGAATCACGGATTTCAGAGCGTCCCTACCATTATCTTCCCCGATGGCTCTGTCCTGATCGAGCCATCCTGGCAGCAACTCAAAGAAAAAACCTCAAAATGAGTCGTTCAGCCGACGTTGTTATTTGCGGCGCGGGGATTACAGGAGTCGCCGCTGCGCATTTTCTCAGCAAGGCGGGTATCAAAAAAGTTTTGCTGATAGACGAGCGCCCTCCCCTCTCATTTACAAGTGATCGCAGTACAGAATGCTACCGCAACTGGTGGCCCGATGCCGAAATGCTGACCCTCATGAATCGCTCCATTGATCTAATGGAGACATTGGCCGATGAAAGCGGGAATGTTTTTCACATGAATCGGAGGGGCTACCTGTATGTCACTGCGCAGGAAGGCAAGATTTCGGCGTTGCAATCCGCTTCCGCCCGGATCTCAGACCTGGGTGCGGGCCCCATGCGCGTGCACAGTTTTGGGTCATCCTCCTACCAGCCCGCACAAACACACGGATTCCACGAATCGCCCACGGGCGCGGATTTGCTCATTGGCAACGACCTGATCTGTAAATACTTTCCGTATTTGACAAAACGAGCCGTGGCTGCGCTGCATGTCCGACGCGCAGGCTGGCTGAGTGCGCAGCAGCTTGGCATGCACCTCCTCGAAACGGCACGCCGGCACGGGGTCCAGTTTGAATCTGCGCGCGTGACCCGCGTGGATGTGGCGAATGGTCGTGTAAACGGCGTCAAGTTAAGTACAGGAGAAACCATCGACTCGCCCATTTTCATAAATGCCGCTGGACCGTACCTCAAAGAGGTCGGCCGATTGCTGCGTGTTGACCTGCCTGTTTATACTGAATTACATTTGAAGGCTGCGATCAAAGATGCGCTGGGCGTGGTGGGACGTGACGCGCCATTGTTGATATGGAGTGACCCACAGACACTGCCATGGGAGCAGGAAGAGCACGAAGAGCTGGCACAGGATGAAGCCACCCGCTGGTTGACCGAAGCACTTCCGTCAGGCGTTCATACACGACCGGAAGGCGCCGCCGACAGCCAGACAATCCTGATGCTATGGGAATATCAAACAAAAGTGGTTGAACCCGCCTGGCCGCCCCGCATGGACGAACAGTATCCGGAAGTTGCACTGCGCGGACTTGCCGCCATGCTGCCGCGCATGAAGGAGTATTTTGCAAAAGTGCCGCGCCCTCAACTTGATGGCGGGTACTACACCAGGACGCGCGAGAATCGGCCTCTGGTGGGACGCATGTGCGTAGACGGAGCCTACGTGATCGGGGCGGTCTCCGGCTATGGGATCATGTCTGCCTGCGGAGTTGGCGAACTGCTCGCCGCCCATGTGACCCGTGCACCGTTACCCGCCTATGCATCCGCGTTTGATCCGGCAAGGTATGATGAACCGGAATATCCACAGAAAGTACAAGGCATGGTGGATAGCGGACAACTTTAAGAAGAATTTTGTTCTGAATGGAATGAAGATTCTTTGAGCACGCTGGAAGGGCGGAGGCCTCCGAAAGCGTGCATTGGGCTGCGTTTACTCTTTCTGCTACACGCTACTGCAAGGTAGTGGGAACACCAAATGGGGCTTTGCTCATTTTGGCCAAGCGGGATAGAATGGCGAGGAGGATAAGAGATGAAAAAGTTGATTTCTGTGTTTCTGGCGATGTTTGTGCTGACTTCCTGCAACGGCTGGTTTTTTCAGCCTTCACCGTATAATCCGCCAACTCCCTTCCTGCCTCCAACAAGAACACCCTCCATAGTGACACCGACACCCGTGGTTGTCGGAGCCAATAGTGCCACACCGAGTGTGGCAACAGCCATCCCTGTAATCACCAACACCCCATTTCCATTCATTACCAACACGCCAATTTTGATCCCAACAGACACACCTTCCAGCACTGCTACGATTGCGGTTGGCGCGCCCGCTGTCAGCGTGGAAGTGTTGGGATGCAACACCAGCATCGACGTGACTCACGGCATGGGTGAAGTGACAAACGCCTTCATCACATTGAGGAATTCAGGCAACCTCCTGTTGACAAATATGCGAACAACACTATTCGCACTTGACGAAGGACGTGAACATCCCGACAAGACAGTTGAAGCCGCATCCCTTCCGATAGGCTATGAGATAACACTCAAGCTCACCGTCGACAGCACCTACCAGGAAGAAACGCCAATTCAGATTGAAGTTACCGCTGACGGCGGCTTATTCCAACGTGTGGGAGAAAATTCGTGTCGCGACATCGGATTGTTTGCACCCGATCCGGCCTCACTAAATACGCCTGTACCGGTCAATCCATAATATAATCACGCTCATGGCTACTCAAATTCTAAGCAACGGTCGTCAAAGGATCGCCATTCTTATCGACGGCGATAATGCACAATCGTCCCTGCTGCCTCAAATGCTTGTGGAAGCAGGCCGGCATGGTCAGGTCACCGTCCGCCGTATTTATGGGGACTGGACCACCAACAGCATGAACTCCTGGAAGGAAACGCTGAACTATCACGCTTTCCAGCCCATTCAACAGTTCCGTTATACAATCGGCAAGAACGCCACCGACAGCGCCATGATCATCGATGCGATGGATATCATGCACACCGGTGTCGTGGATGGGTTCTGTCTGGTGTCATCGGATAGTGATTACACACGCCTCGCCACGCGCATTCGTGAAACAGGAACCTTTGTCATGGGGATCGGTGAGAAGAAAACACCGAAGCCATTCGTTAACGCGTGCGATCTTTTCGTCTATACCGAAAATTTAGTGGAGGAAACAAAAGCTGCTCAACAAAAACGGAGCCAGACCAGCCGCGTAAAGAAGACAAAAGAGGATGAAAAAGAGGAACCAGATCCGATGCCGGTCCTGGGCCAGGCCTTCGAAATGGCGGTAGGACAGGATGGCTGGGCCCGGCTGGATGTAATGGGTAACGCCATCTATCAGGTGGACCCCGGCTTCGACCCGCGCACCTACGGGCACAAACAACTCTCGCGCATGTTGAACAAGCTCAAAGACCGCTTCGAGATGCGTACCCAGGATATTGAAGGTCAGTTGATCTTTTACGTGAAGATGAAGGAATAAATTCTTTCTGACTATGACTCAGTTTGATTAGCGAAACTTCACGCGTAGAGAGTGTTTCTTAAGTATGTTGAAGTCTCGCCAGGATGCCTTTCAAGCCATTTTTAGCCACGAATTTTACCCAACGAATGTCAAACCTTCGTGTTCGTTGTGTCCTTTGTAGTGAGTTACGAAACAGTCTCTCAGGTGTTTTGCTTTACCAAACCCTTATATACATCCACAATCTGTGTGGCAATCTTCTCCCAGGCGTAATCCTGGGCATATTCCACGGCGCGCTGACTCATTGTCGCATGCAGGTCGTGATCACTTAACAGCCAGGATATTTTCTCGCACAGCGCTTCGGGCTCCTGATCGGGAATCGTGAATCCCGTCTCCCCATCCCTCACTAAATAAGCCAACCCCCCAACCTCGGATGCAATAACGGGCGTTCCGCACGCCATCGCCTCAAGGGCAACCATGCCAAACGACTCATAATGAGAGGGCATTACCAGCAGTTCTGCCGCGGAATAGTAATAAGGCAGTTTGTCCTGATCACGTTTTCCCAAAAACACAACTGTTTGCCCGACTGCAAGATCATCGCATAACTTTTGCAGGCGCGCCATTTCTGTGCTCATCTCCTTTGGGCTGACACCTGGGTCACCGCCGATGATGGCAAGATGCACAGGCCGCACCTCCCGCAGCTGCAAACAGGACATGGCCTCGATCAGCGTGTCCACGCCTTTGAGCCGTTCAATGCGCCCCACGAACAGCACCATTCTGTCCTCGGGTTTCAACCCCACATACATTTTTGCTTCATCGGCAGGGATCGGATAAAAATGACTCACATCCACTCCCGGGGGGATGATGACCAGCTTGTTCGCGCTTGCCTTATACAGGAAACGTAATTGTGTCACCTCGGCGATCGTGGCGGCGATCACCCGGTTCACGCGCCCGAGCACCTGCTTCTCACCATTGACCCGGTACTCACCCTCGCGTTCCGCCTCGGAGCGTGCGATGCGGTTCTTCATCTCCCCCAACGTATGGAACATGTGGACAATCGGAATCCCGCCCCACAGGTCAGAAAGAGAAGCGGCGGCAATGCCAGACAGCCAGTAATGGCTGTGGATGATGTCGTACTTGATTCCCTTATCACAGGCAAAAGCCTTGATCCCATCCACAAATTGCGGAATGTAACTGGCAAGCTCCTGTTTTGGCACAGGATGTTCCGGGCCGGCCGGCACATGGACCACGCGGTTGCCATAGCCGAGCTCATGCAGCACATGCGGGACGTGGTCATCCTGCGAACGCGTGAACACGTCCACGTGAATGCCCATGTGCCCCAACTGACGCGTCAGCTCACGGACATACACGTTCATTCCGCCTGTATCCTTGCCGCCAAGGGTGGCCAGCGGACAGGTGTGATAAGAGATCATTGCAATACGAAACATATCTGTACCGCTATCATAGACGCGATGTACTGCCTGAAACTTGCGAGTTTATCATCTTTCCTTTATAATCCCGCCGCTGCATAATTTGCCACCGTGGCTCAGCTGGTAGAGCAGACGATTCGTAATCGTCAGGTCGTGGGTTCGAATCCCACCGGTGGCTCAGGATAAAAAGTGGTTTTTCTCTCTACGAACGGGCTGTTCGGGAAGGAAAACCAATATGTTTTACGGCAAAAACGATGACCGGACGATTCTTGAAATTTCACAGGGGGATTATATCAGCGCAACCGCCGATTCATTTTTGATTGATCGCCAAGCAAGAGAGCTCTCCAAACACACACTCAAGTTCTATAGAGATTTCCTGCGCACTTTCATTGAATACTGCAACGCAAATTCGTTGGGGTTCATTCAAGAGATTACCGCTGATTTTCTGCGACGCTATTTTCTCGCGTTTGGAGAAAAACATAACGCAGGAGGTGTCCATGGTGCATACAGAAGTCTCCGCGCATTCTTCCAGTGGCTGGCAAAAGAGGAGGTAATGGCACCTGAATGGAAAAACCCGATGCTAAAGGTCAAAGCGCCAAAAGTGGTTCTAGAACCCTTAGAACCGATTTCGATTCAAGATGTCCGAGCGCTTATCAATACCTGTCAACGAGGGGATTTTATAGGGGAGCGAGATCGGGCCTTTTTCCTGTTTTTGCTTGACACTGGAGCCAGAGCACAAGAGGTGTGTAACATGAATATCAAGGATGCAGACTTGAATACTGGAGCAGTGATGATACGTTATGGAAAAGGCGGTAAAACGCGGATGGTATTTATCGGACGCACAACAAGAAGAGCGATGCGCGGTTATCTGCGCCAGCGTCACGACTCGTCCCCTGCCTTGTTTGTTTCTAAAGATGAAGAACGTCTTACTTATGACGGCCTCAGACAGCTTTTGGAACGAAGGGCAAAACGAGCCAAGCTAAGTAACAAACCAAAACTACACGGTTTCCGTCGTGCCTTTGCTCTGAACATGCTACGCAGCGGCGTCGATATTTTTGTTTTGCAAAGATTGATGGGACATTCTGATCTGCAGGTCTTGCGGCGTTACCTCGCTCAAAATGATGAGGATAATCAACTGGCACATATGCGCGGAAGTCCGGTCGACAATAATCTCTGAATTCAAGCCTTGTGTTGATTTGCATTGAAATTTACAGTATTACCTGCCAAGAGGTTACCAAAATCGGATGCCTCCCTTCTGAGAGCTTTTTGCATGATCGCGGGTTTGAATCCCCGTCGGGACCACCAGACGCTTCATAAAGAAACGACCCGAAAATGGATTTTGGCATATCCCACCACCCGTCTTAATGGCCAGTCTTGAGGGCTGGAAACCAACTGAATTAATTTTTGCATTTTTGCTCCGGAAGCGGCAGTTGATGCCGGTAAAAGCATACGAAGCATTTTGCATGCTTTTTAATTTTTTATCAACCTTTTTGGGCTGAATAGGGAAA
>JANMSY010000400.1:0-3356 GCA_031389865.1 Anaerolineales bacterium
AGACCTAACATGGGTCCAATCTACCTAAGAAACACTCACTCAGGGATGCGCTCGATACTCTCGAAGAACAAGTCCGCGCCTCACGTGAAAAGCTGGCACAAATGGACACCCACCGCGACAGTCAGATCGAATCTGTTTTTCATTTTCATCCTCCGCGCGGTATGTCACTCTGAGCCCTTCGACACGGCTCAGGATAAACTCCGCGAAGAGTCTCGCCCGAGATCTGACCGCACGTCTCCCTGATTAATTCAGGAGATCCATTAAGTTCGGTCTGACTATTTCCTTGCCGACCGTTCACTATCGGAATCAACTTCCTGACGGCTATAAGGTGCCTGGATAAACGCCTCAGTGATCGAATCATATCCTGACCTGCCGAAGGCAGGGCTTTCCCCAATTGAACCGCATATTCGGAGGGAGTTTGCGATGGCTTGCGCGTCAATCCCTGCTCAGCGCTGCGACGGATCATGGCAAGATAGGAGATAACGTCTATTTTTCTGGCTGAAGTACAGTAGTGTTTTGTCCTGCGTATTTTTGATACAAATCACTGCGCCGCTTTCTCCAACCGTCGAGGCCGCCTCGCAGATTGCTGATGTTGTTAAAACCCTTCTTTTTCAAATAATACGCCACCATTAACGAAAGCCCTCCGCCCGGACAGTAGACAAGTATCTCTTTGTCTCGTGGAAACTGATCCAGATATTTTTCGACCGAGAAAGGCGACACTTCATGAGAATTCGGCAGGCCTTTGACCTTTTTGCGGTCGTCTGGTGGACGTACATCCAGGATGTAGGTATGTTCATCGAACAGGATGGTTTCGTTCAATTGTGCGGGTGTGATCATGTTGACAAACGGGGTGCGGGCCTCCACATAATCCTGAACCACCTGGGTCATATATCGGATGTCTCGCGCCGAGGTATCATGACCGAGACTGACCCGAATGGTCTCTCGCGCAGCCTGGTCGGATACACCGATCGATTTCAAAACATGTGAAGGCTTGTCTTCCCCCGTGCTGCACGCCGAACCGGCAGAGACCGCGATACCGCGATAGTCCAGCATTCCCATCAACCCGGCATTCTCCACGCCTGGAAACGTAATACTGAGCGTGTTCGGCAGGCACTCGTCTTCTGCTTGCGGCGAATTAATCACACAATCCGGTTTGATTTCCTGGAACTGCCGGATCAGCTGACTCTTCAAGGCCCGCATCCGTTTCGCATCCGCCAGAAGCTTATTGACATCCTGGCAGGCCGCGCCAAACCCGGCAATATTGTGGAGGCTTTCGGTGCCAGCCCGCAACCCGTTTTCCTGATGGCCGCCATGCAGAAGCGGCGTAAACGGGCTGCCCTGTTTGACATACAAGGCGCCGATGCCCTTCGGCCCGTAAAGCTTGTGCGCCGAAAACGAGGCGTAATCGATCCCCCATTCATGTACATCGATCGGAATCTTCCCAAGCGCCTGGACACAATCTGCCAGCACCAGGGCATCATGTCCCCGGGCGATTTTCGTAATCGCAGCAACGTCTTGAATCACGCCGGTTTCATTGTTCGCTGCAATGCAGCATACCAAAAAGGTCTCCTCATCCATCCGCTTCTCCAATTCAGCCAGAAGCACACGACCCTGACGATCCACAGGACAATATTCGACAATAATGCCCTGTGTCTGCAGGTACTCCAGCGTGTTGATCACGGAGGGATGCTCGATCGGTGTGGAGATGATCTTTTTCTTTTTGGGGAAAAAATGGGCGCTGACTGACTTAAGCACAGCATTATTGGATTCGGTGGCGCATCCGGTAAAATAAATTTCATGAGACTCTGCATGAATGGCGTCGGCAACCCGTTGGCGGGCCTGTTCCATGATTTCACCTGATTTTCTGGCAATGCCATAGAGTGAGGATGGATTGCCGTAATGATGTTTCAAGACCTGATTCATTTTGCGCTGGACACGGCTGCTCACATTCGTCGTGGCATTGTGATCAAGATAGACATGCCGATTGAAACGAATAAGATGTTTTAGGAATTCAAAGTACTGGATTTCCATTTCTATTTCCTTTTGGCTCTTATCTATACCCTTCACGGTCACAAATTGCGCCTTTTACCCTATGGGAAGCGCAATTTGTGACCGGGGGCATTATATAATGAACGATGTTTACCGGCAGCACTTTGTCAGGATTGGGCAGCAGACTCTACATTAATGATCACTTTTCCCCGGGCGTGTAATGTTTCGAGATACCGGATCGCTTCCGCTGTCTCGCGTAGCGGATAGCGTCTGTCGATCACAGGGACAACTTTGCCCGTCTCGAGAAGATCCTTGATGAGGAGCAGATCCTCTTTATTTGCATTCGATACTCCCATCATCCCGATCCTCCTGCCCCCGGCCTTTGACATCAATTTCCCCAGAATTAAGTGCCCGAACAAACGCGGCATGGAGGTGAACCCGGCAATGACGCAAATTCCCTGGGGCTTCAAAGCACGCTGATAATCGGAGACGGAACGATTTCCGATCGCATCATAGATCAGGTCATACCTCTGCCCGTTTCTGCTGAAATCTTCGCGAGTGTAATCAATCACGTGGTCTGCACCCATCGAATGTACCATGTCCAGATTTCGTGTGCTGCACACACCCGTCACTTCCGTCCCGTACGATTTGGCTATTTGCACGGCGAAATGCCCAACACCGCCCGATGCACCGTTCACGAGGACCTTTTGTCCTGCCTGAATCTGTCCGTTATCGCGCAGACCCTGTAGGGCCGTGAATCCCACCACAGGCGCGGCAGCAGCCTCCTCGAAGGAGATATTGCCTGGTTTCAACACGAAGTTTTTTTCACCAGCACATACATACTCCGCAAAACCACCCGCGCCTATGGCACCGAATACCTCATCTCCGGCCTTAAACTCAGTGACGTTTTTGCCAACCGCTTCCACCCGCCCCGCGACGTCGGCACCCAGCTTCGGGTTTTTGGGTGTGCGAAATCCCTCGCCCATGCGAGCGATGAAGGGTTCACCTCGCATGCGGTGCCAGTCCAGGGGATTTGCAGATGCCGCAAGCACTTTGACCCGGACTTGATTCTCATCGGGAGCAGGTTTTTCCACCTCTGTGAGCTCAAGAACATCGGGTGATCCATATTTTGGGAAAAGAATTGCTTTCATACGTTTCCTCTGGGACTACTTTGATCCAATTACTTTCATAATAGTGTACAACAATCCATACGGCAAGACTCCATCACTAAGAATCTATCCTAAAATTCAATGATCTTTCTGGATATGTCGTTGCGAACCGCCGCTTTTGTTCTTTGGCGGTGAAGCAATCTCCTTTTCATCAGGCAAAATCTAGTTTTTGGGAGATTGCTTCTCGAAGACTCGCAA
>JANMSY010000430.1:0-3868 GCA_031389865.1 Anaerolineales bacterium
GTTCCCTATGCGGCGTAATCTGGAAGCAATATGGATCGTGGCCCGCCGCGAATTTGTGGACCAGTTCCGTGATTGGCGGATCATCGTGCCAATGGTTTTGCTGGTTGCATTGTTCCCATTCATTGCGGATGATACAACACGGCAGGCGATCACTTTCATGAACCGTTTCGGCGGCGATTTGATTCTGGATAACCTGATCCCATTTGTGGTACTGATCATCGGGTTCTTTCCCCTTTCGTTTACTTTGGTTGTCGCGTTGGAATCCTTTGTGGGCGAGAAGGAGCGCGGCACCATTGAGCCTCTGCTGAGTTCCCCACTTGATGATAAACATTTATACCTGGGCAAGCTACTGGTGGGGATCACAACGCCACTGGTGTTCAGCTACGCATCCATTGGAATTTATTTGATCCTGGTGGCCCGCCGCGCTGTTGAATTTCCAAGTGCCTATATGCTTGCCCTGATTTTTTTGCTTACCTTTGCCCACGCTGTTTTAATGGTCAGCTCAGCGATCGTGATTTCGGTACAGGCTACAACAATCCGTGCCGCAAATCTATTGGCTTCTTTTGTGGTTGTGCCGATAGCGTTCCTTTTGCAGGGGGAGACGGTGTTGATTTTCTGGGGCAACGAAGATGTTCTCTGGTTTGCCATTGTCGCTGTGACCCTGCTCTCTGGCCTGCTGGTACGCTTGGGGCTGGCGCATTTCCGCCGCGAGTATTTATTGGGGCGTGAAATCGATACCCTTAATTTTAAATTGATGGGGCGGAAATTCCGGGATAGATTTGTGGGTGATGCCGAATCTGTGTCTGGTTGGTATCGCCGCGAACTCCCACGTACGTTGCGTCAACTGCGTCAGCCGTTAATGATCACCATTGCCCTGGCTATGGTCGCAGGCATTGTAAGCTATATGTGGGTAGGTCAATATGTACCCGCGCATTTGAGTCTCACCCCTGAGGGGATCGACACAATCCAGACGCTCGTGGCAGACAATCTAACGAACCTGGATGAACTGAGCGACCGCCTGCCTGCGCCGATCCTGTTCTATCACAACGCTCGCACAACAGTGGTCTTCCTCTTGTTAGGTTTGGTTTCTTTTTCCACTCTCGGGTTGACGTTATTTATCGTGAATATGGCGCTGCTGGGCGGTGTGATGGGTGCGGCAAACCTTATTGGTTTTTCGCCGCTACTTACTTTTTTTGCAGGAATCCTTCCGCATGGAATATTTGAACTGACAGCGGTGTTTCTGGCTACTGCAGCCATGCTGAAGGTTGGCGCTCAGCTCGTAACCCCGCAGGGGGAAAAGAGTCTGGGGGAGATTCTGTTGCTCTCGCTGGCAGATTGGTTCCGTGTATTCATTGGGATTGTCCTGCCTCTCCTTGCCATCGCAGCTTTGATTGAGATATACATCACACCTGTGTTAATTAAACTGGCGTTCCCATACCTGTAATCATGAGGCTTCAATGCCAAAAGTTATTATTCTCGGTTCTTCCAACGCAGTGCCTTCCAGAGACCATGAGAACACTCACCTGGTCATCATTGGTGAGGAGCGCACAATCCTTGTAGATTGTGTAAGCAATCCTGTGGTGCGGCTTGCACAGGCGGGCGTGGATTTTAATGACCTGACCGATATTGTCATCACGCACTTTCATCCAGACCATGTTTCCGGGGTTCCGCTTTTACTAATGGATATGTGGCTGATGGGACGCAGCAAGCCGATCAACATCTATGGATTGCATTACACGCTCGATCGTCTCGAAGACTTGATGGGTTTTTATGGCTGGTCGGAATGGCCCAACTTCTTTCCTGTGGGCTTTTTTCGGCTCCCCGAATCCGAAATGGCGTTTGTGATGGATAGTAAGGAGTTTAAGATCCAATCCTCGCCGGTCCATCACATGATTCCCACCATCGGTCTGCGCGTCGAATGTAAAAATCTGGGCAAAGTGCTGGCGTACTCCTGTGATACCGAGCCTTGTGAACAAACTGTCCGCCTCGCGAATGGGGCGGACGTGCTGATACATGAAGCAGGAGGAGCGGCATTTGGCCATTCCTCTGCAGAGCAGGCGGGTGAAATTGCTACCAGGGCGGAAGTTGGCAAGCTATATCTAATCCATTATCCAACAGGACAATTTGCCAAAGGTAACTTGTCCGCTGAAGCCGCCAAAACCTACAAAGGTGAGGTCATCCTTGCAAAAGATTTTATGACGATCGATCTTTAGAAAAGTTTTCAGTTCGTTCCGAACGGGGTGGATGGGAGTAGGATCAACCACTGATCCGGAAGATCCAAAGAAATAAGGGCTGGCTCCCACCTTAAGGCCCCGGAAGAAGTTACCAGCCGTTGATATACGGCTCCCACTCCCGATATTCCGTGAGGTGCCGGCCAAAAATGTAGGCTGCATTGGCGGGCGGTTCCTTGGGCACATGCAAGAGCCGCATATGTGCCTCGTCCACCTTGCGCCCGCCTTTGCGGTGATTGCAGTGGGGGCATGCAGCCACAACGTTTGTCCATATATGCTGCCCTCCGAGATGACGCGGCATCACATGGTCCACTGTTAAACTACCTTCCCGCTTGCCGCAGTACTGGCAGGTATAATTATCGCGGCGAAAAACCTCGCGGCGGGTCAACTTAACGTGGGGCCGCGGTCTGTGAACCTGGGCCTCCAGCCGAATGACCGAAGGTCGTGGCAGCAACTGCTTTACCGTTCGTATGTGTCCACGCCCATTAACCACCATGTCGGCCTTGCCCGCCAGGAGCAAACCGACAGCCCTTCGCGTGGTACAAACATTGATCGGTTCAAAATTGGCGTTTAGCACCAGCACCGGCTCATGCATACGGCCTCCACAACAGGCAGGATTATACTGCTTATTTTTTGAATTCGGAATTCACGCGAATGCTGGTGTTATGAAACTGTCACAGGAGAAAAAATGAAAGTCCTCATTGCAGGCGGCTCAGGCTTCATTGGAACAGCTCTGAAAAATGCGCTCCAACAGGACTCGCACGAGGTTTTTGTTCTGACACGCCAATCGCCCAAAACGGCCAACCAGGTCCATTGGGACGGAAAGACAGCAGACGGATGGGGACCTCTCATCAACGATATGGACGCGGTCGTGAACTTAACGGGATTTGGCCTGGAGCATTGGCCCTGGACGCGAAAACAAAAACAGAAATTCCTGGACTCCCGCGCCATACCGGGACGTGCGCTTGTCTCCGCCATACAAGGCGCTTCCCGCCGCCCAAAGGTTTTCCTGCAAGCCTCAGGCATCAACCGCTATGGTTTGCGCGGTGAGGGTATTGCAGATGAAGCCACACCTGCAGCGGATGATTTCCTGGCTCAGTTAACCGTCAAATGGGAGGCTGCAACCCAGGCTGTCGAAGACCTGGGAATCCGCCGTGTAGTTATCCGCTCAGCGGTTGTCCTTGATCGACGCGGAGGACTGTTCCCGCTCATGGCGTTGCCTGTCCGTCTGTTTTTCGGTGGAAGGCTGGGAAGCGGCGCTCAAGCCATGCCGTGGATCCATCTCACAGATGAGATTCGCGCGATAAAATTCCTGCTGGAGAACGAAAGTGCTCGTGGGGCGTATAATTTAATTGCCCCGCTGCCGACCTCCAACGCCGATTTCATGCATGCCATTGCGCACGTGCTGCACCGTCCGTTTTGGTTCCATGTGCCGAAGATGTTGCTAAAGCTGGCGCTGGGCGAAATGAGCGTCCTCATCACCGAAGGACGCTATTCACAACCCAGGCGTCTTCGCGAGCAGGGATTTCAATTTAAATTCCCGACGCTGGAAGAGGCGCTTGAGGATATATTTTCAAATCACTTTGGAGAAAAATGAAACGAACCATTCTGTTACTAACATTACTTCTTGTTGCGTG
>JANMSY010000403.1:0-15927 GCA_031389865.1 Anaerolineales bacterium
AGCGATTGCGCGATGAACTCGGTATGGCTATTATCTGGATCACTCATGATCTGGGTGTGGTTGCCGGGCTTGCCAAGCGCGTGCTTGTGATGTACGGTGGTTACATTATTGAAGAAGCGCCCGTCAATGAGCTGTATGCCAACCCAAGCCATCCTTACACCATTGGCTTGCTTGGCAGCCTTCCCCGTGTTGATGAGAAGGAGCACACAAAGCTGTACTCCATTGAAGGGCAGCCGCCAGTCCTCTATACCAAACCGAACGCCTGTCCTTTTGCCCCTCGCTGTAAGTGGGCGTTGGAACATTGCTGGCAGGAAAATCCTCCGCTAATGGGAGTTGGCCCGGAGCATCGTGCAGCCTGCTGGGTGGATACCAAGACCGGGAGACATCGCTAATGAGCACCGATAAAACCGACAATAACGTCCTGCTCCGTGTGGACGATTTGATGATGCATTTTCCGATCCGACGCGGTGTTTTCCAGCGCCAGGTGGGCGCAGTCCGCGCGGTGGATGGCGTCAGCTTTGACGTGAAGCGTGGTGAGACACTGGGGCTTGTAGGCGAATCTGGCTGTGGTAAATCCACAACAGGCAGGACCATTCTGCAACTTTACAAACCAACTGCCGGCGAAGTCGAATTTGACGGAGTGAACCTGGTTACCCTGAAGGGTGAGCAGATGCGTCAGATGCGCCGCAAAATCCAGATGATCTTCCAGGATCCCTATGCGAGTTTGAACCCGCGTATGACAGTGGGTCAGCTGGTGGGCGAGCCGTTGATCGTACATAATGTTGCCACTGGTTCAGAGATCAATCAGCGCGTGGAGCATTTGCTTGAATTGGTAGGTTTGAACCCTGCATTTGCCAGCCGTTACCCCCATGAATTTTCCGGTGGCCAACGACAGCGCATTGGTGTGGCACGCGCTTTGGCGTTGCAGCCTTCCTTCATTATTTGCGATGAGCCGATCTCGGCTCTGGACGTTTCAATTCAGGCGCAGGTGGTGAACCTGCTGGAGGATCTGCAGCAACAGTTCAACCTGACCTATTTGTTCATCGCGCATGACCTTTCGATGGTGAAGCACATCAGCGATCGTGTGGCTGTGATGTACCTGGGTGTATTCGTGGAACTGGCCAGCCGTGACGACCTACACGCAACGCCCCTTCATCCGTATACCCGGGCGCTGCTTTCAGCTGTCCCAATTCCAGACCCGATCGCAGATGCGAGACGTGAGCGTGTCATTCTCAAGGGTGATGTCCCGTCACCTGCCAACCCGCCATCGGGTTGCCGATTCCGCACACGCTGCCCGATTGCTGAGGGACTCTGTGCAGAATCCCGTCCTGATTTCCGTGAGATAAAACCAGGTCATTTCGTCGCCTGTTTTTTTGCCGAGAGGTATTTGTAATTTGAAAAGAAACGATAAAGATACGATTTTTGAAAGGAGGTGATGGGCTTAGCTTAAATCAGTATGGATTGAAAGTCGTTGTAAGAATTTGACAAACCCTTCAATATTTTGTGAGGAGAAGAAAAATGCGTAAACTGTTTACTTTACTGAGCTTGTTGGTTCTTGCCAGCATGCTACTGGCAGCCTGCGGCGGCGCCGCTCCCACCGAAGCTCCTGCTACCGGTGGCGAAGAGCCGACTGCTGAACCCGCTGCTCCTGCTGCGACTGATGCACCCGCAGCGACCGAAGAACCTGCTGCTTCGGGTATGAAATCCAAAGACCCCACCACCTGGGTGGAAGCTACGATCGGTGAGCCTGAGACGTTGGATCCTGCCCTGGCCTATGAAACTGCCGGTGGTGAGATCATCCAGAACGTCTATGAGACCCTGATCTTCTATGATGGCATTCATACCGATAAGTTCGTTCCGATGCTTGCTGAAGAGATGCCGACTGTTTCAGAGGATGGCACCGTCTACACCTTCAAGATTCGCGAAGGTGTGAAGTTCCACGACGGCGCGGATATGACCCCGAGTGACGTTGCTTATTCATTCCAGCGCGGCTTGCTCTATGGTGGCCATAGTGGCCCGCAATGGCTGTTGGCTGAACCGTTCTTCGGTGTTGGCATGGACGATGTCTCTATGTTGGTGGATGACACGGGCGCGCTTGCCGATGACCAGGCTGGTCTTGCTGCGGCTGATCCGGCTGCTCTCGTGGCTGCCTGCGAAAAAGTCACCGGCGCGATCGTTGCCGATGATGCCGCTGGCACCGTCACAATGACCCTTAACCAAGCCTGGGGACCCTTCATCGCCACGATTGCTCAGGGCTGGGGCTCCGTCATGGACCAGGACTGGACTGTCGCCAACGGTGGTTGGGATGGCTCATGCGATACCTGGCAGAACTTCTATGCCGTTCCGTCTGAGAGCAACCCGCTTACCACGATCATGAATGGTACCGGCGCTTTCAAGCTCGACCACTGGACACAGGGCGAAGAGCTCGTTATGGTTCGCAACGATGACTACTGGCGCGAACCCGCCAAGCTCGAACGCATTGTGATCAAGTCCGTGGATGAATGGGGCACCCGCTTTGCAATGCTGCAGGCTGGTGATGCAGATTTTGTCACTGTCCCGCCTGAAAACCGCAGTCAGGTGGATGAAATGGTTGGCGAACGTTGTGAATTTGACCTCGCTGCCAATGAATACAAGGCATGTGAAGTGGTTGACGATAGTCTGCCAATGCGTTTGTATATCGGCCGCCCATCCTTGAGCAGCCAGGATATGTTCTTTACCTTCAATGTTGCTGAAACCTCCAACTATGTTGGTTCTGGCCAACTTGATGGCAACGGCATCCCGTTGGACTTCTTCTCAGATGTCCATGTCCGCCGTGGCTTTGCCTATAGCTTCGATTGGGACACCTACATTAGCGACGTTTTCGATGGTGAAGCCGTTCAACAGCCTGTTCTGGCTCGCGCTGGCATGGCTGGATACGATGCTGATGCTCCTGTCTACACCTATGACCCTGCCAAAGCAGAAGAAGAGTTCAAACTGGCTGATGTAGATAAAGACGGCATTCCTGCTGGTGAAGATCCCGAAGGCGATATCTGGACAACCGGTTTCCGCCTCCAGGCACTCTATAATCAGGGCAACACCACCCGCCAGGTGATCTCTGAGATTCTGGCTGGCAACCTTGCCACACTCAATGAACTGTTCGTTGTCGAGACCGTTGGCCTCCCGTGGCCGACCTTCCTGCGCACTCTCCGTGCGTCAGAAGCTCCGTACTTCGCGAGTGGTTGGGCTGAAGATATCCATGACCCGCATAACTGGTACCAGCCCTATATGGTCGGTACATATGCCAACCGCCAGGTACTGCCTGATGAACTTTTGGAGCAGTTCCGGGATATCCTCAATCGTGGTGTTTCCGAAACCGATACTGCCGCACGCCAGGCAATCTATGAGGAAGCAAACGCCCTCTACTTCGAGCAGGTTCCGACCGTTCTCTTAGCCACCGCTACAAGCCACGGCTTTGAAGCTCGCTACGTACAGGGTACAGTACTCAACCCGATCATGTCTGGAAACTATTTCTATCCGATGTGGAAAGAATAGACTTCCTGAGATAAAAATGTAAGTTTGAGGAGGCCTGGTAATACAGGCCTCCTCAAATCCAAATTTTGTCCTGCGAAGTGGGCATAATATCGATTAGGCTTACTTCGGATGTCAAAATTATAGAGTACCGCTTGCGTCTCTGGCGGTAACGATATCTATAAGAGGTTAGAATGATTACGTATATTGTTCGCAGATTGCTGCTTGTTCCGCTCCTGCTTTTTGGCGTCACAGTGATGATCTTTGGCATGTTGCAATTCCTGCAACCGATCGAGCGTGCTGCTCTTTACACACGTGATGTCCCGAAGAATGACAAAATGATCACAGGCGTGATCAAACGTTATTGCCTGGATTGCCCCATGTACGTCCAGTATTGGAACTGGCTGGCGGGCAACAAGGACCCTCTCACGGGTGAGCGCAGCGGTGGGATTATTTATGGTGACTTCGGCTGGTCCAAGACCACATCCCAGCCTGTCGTTAAGTTGATCGAACGTCGTTTCCCGAATACACTTGATCTAACACTTTGGGCGGTAGGTCCGGTCATTCTGGTGGGTATCTGGATGGGGGTTCAGGCAGCGGTACATCATAATGGGTTCATAGATCAGGCGGCGCGCGTGTTCAGTATTGTTGGAACTTCGTTTCCAACCTTTGTGTTTGGTCTGCTTGTCCTGATGATCTTCTATGCAAACCTGCAGTGGTTCCCGCCCGGGCGACTCACCGATGTATATATGCGGGTTGTGGCATCACCCGATTTCCACCATTACACATCACTGCTGACAATCGACGCCTTGCTTAACGGACGTTTTGATGTTTTTTTGGATGCACTGCGTCACATGTTCCTGCCCATCCTCACGCTTTCCTATATCAGTTGGGCCACCTTCCTGCGTGTCACACGCGGATCCATGCTTGAGACCCTTCGACAGGAATATGTGGTTACTGCACGGGCGAAAGGCTTGCCTGAGCGTGATGTCATTAATAAGCATGCAAAGCCGAATGCCATGCTCCCCGTAGTGACTCTGGCAGGCTTTCAAGTGGTGGGCCTGCTGGGCGGCGTGATCATCACCGAAACGGTTTTTGATTATCCGGGGATCGGTGCCGCAGCCGCGGCGGCCTCAGCGCAGTTGGACGTCATTACTGTTCTGGGATTTGCCATGTTCAACGGACTTATCCTCATCGTTGCAAATCTGGTCGTTGACGTTCTATACGCTGTGGTTGATCCTCGTGTTCGCTTGGCATAAGGAAAGCTAAAATGACTCTACAGACTCCTACAGGTAATAATGAACTTCTCGGTCAGGCTGTTGCCACGCGCAAGATCAGCCGTTTCGAGCGTTTTCTGGGACCTGACAACTACCGTGTTGTGCAAGGGCTGATAAAAACCCCTGCTTCCGTTGGCGGATCACTAATGATCCTTTTTTTTGTACTCATCGCTGTGGCGGCTCCGTTGCTGGCCCCGCCCTTGAACCCCAATGATCCGTTTAAAATTCCAAGGGATGGATTTAAGGCACAACCTAAACCACCAGGAACTGAGTGGAAGGTGCGCCCTCCTGAAGTTCCGTTCTGGTATAAGGCGGTAACGGGTAATGATGAATGGGTCCATCTGATGGGCACATCGCAGGGCCAGTATGATATTTATTATGGCATCATCTGGGGTACTCGTACGGCTTTCAAGACTGGTTTGATCGTCGTGTTTTCCACGTTGCTTATTGGTGTTGTGGTAGGTTCAGTTTCAGCCTACTATGGCGGCTGGGTGGATAATGTCCTCATGCGCATCGTGGATATTTTGCTGGTGCTGCCTGGCTTGATGGCAACCCTTATCCTGGCCGCGGTGCTGATCCCCGTAATTGGGCGCAGTCTTTTGCCAGCCATGATCTCGCTGATTGCGTTTGGCTGGATGGGATATGCGCGTATCATCCGCGGTGACATTTTGTCAGTCAAGGAACGCGATTATGTGATGGCAGCCCACGTCATTGGCGTGAAGGATAGCCGTATCCTCTTCCGTCACATCATCCCCAATGCCATTTTCCCAACCATGGTACTCGCATCGCTGGGCATCGGAGACGTGGTGCTTTCCTTTGCAGCTCTTTCGTTCCTTGGCATTGGCACCGAACTTGGTTATGCGGACTGGGGACAGGTCTTGTCTTTTGCCCGTAACTGGATCACCAGTCTAAACACATACTGGTACATTATTGTTTTTCCTGGCGTCACACTTGTGTTGTTCGTGATGGGTTGGAACCTGGTCGGCGATGCCCTGCGCGATGTGCTGGACCCACGCCTGCGCGGCAAAGTCTAGATTTTTGTGCAAATAAAACTCCTTCTCAGATTTACATTAATACCCCTTGGAATAGCCCTGCTTTTTGCAGGGCTATTCTTCGATGGTGGAACCGCTCAATCCTCCCGGTTGCAGGCTACTGCGATTCCCACACCCGATCGTCTGGCTGAGCCCACACTTCCTTCTGCACCCTCGCAGGCGGACCATGGTGCGCAGGTATACTGGCTTTCATGCCTGCCATGCCATGGTGATAAGGGCCAGGGACTTACAGATGAGTTCCGTGCAACCTACCCACCAGAGGAGGAATACTGCTGGGAAAGCGGATGTCACGGGGCCAATCCATATGAGAGCGGCTTTACGATACCCAAACTGATTCCTGCTGTGATCGGAGAAGCGGCGCTCTCAAAGTTTCCTAACGCCGCCCAACTCAACGCCTACATCCGCGCCACGATGCCTTTTTGGAAACCCGGCAGCCTCACTGAGGAGGAAGCCTGGAAGGTGACCGCGTTCATCATGCGCGAAAATAATCTTCGGAATGATGTGGTTGAATTGAATGCGTCCAATGCGGAGGAAGTGGAGATCCCGCGCGGGCTGCCGACCCCTGTCGCCACTCCTCAGCAATCTGCGCCCGCGCGAGGCAGCGCAGCGGTTGGCGGTCTCGTGTTGATCGTGTCACTGTCGGCCCTTTTTATTTTGGTATTCATCCTCAAAAAATCCAAAAATACGACTACAATCTAGAGGGAGGTTGCATGAAAAAATATCTTATTAAGGCTCTTACAAGTCTTTTTATTTTGCCCCTGATCCTTCCAGCCTGCACGCCGCAGGTGACTGAGATTCCCCTCATTGTCGAAACATCCACTCCTCCGCCTCCCCTGGCAGGCACGCCGACACCGGTCACCCGTTCCTTGACCGTTTGTCTTGGCGAGGAACCGAACACGCTTTATGCGTATGGCAGTTTGAATTCATCTGCACGCAGTGTTTTATCGGCCATATATGATGGCCCCATGGACGTGGTTGATTACAGTTATGAACCGATCCTCCTTGAGAAGATTCCTGCCCTCGAGGATGGCGACGCTCAGGTGGGTCCTATTACTGTGAACGCGGGCGACGAAGTTGTGGATTCCAGCGGGAATCTTGTGTTGCTTGCGACAGGTGTAAAAGTGCGTCCAGGCGGGTGCCGGAGCGATGAGTGCGCCATCACCTACGATGGCTCGAGCAGCATTCAAATGGACCAACTGGTTGTCACATTCACCATGCTTGAGGGACTTTTATGGTCCGATGGAGAGCCTATTACGGCAGCCGATTCGATCTTCTCATTCCAGCTTGCATCGAGTGATGACACGCCCGTATCCAAATTTCTTGTGGACCGCACGGCCATCTACGAAGCTGCAGATGAGTACACCGTTCAATGGTGGGGCAAGCCCGGTTTTATCGACCCCGATTATTACACCAATTTCTGGCTACCCCTGCCTCAACATGCCTGGAGCGAATTTCCTGCAGCCGATCTTCTGCAACTCGATGTGTCATCACAAATGCCTGTCGGGTGGGGTCCCTATATCGTCGACGAATGGGAAGCGGGCAGGCAAATTCATCTTGTTAAGAACCTCAATTACTTCCGTGCGGCCAGTGGCCTGCCAAAGTTCGATGAATTGACCTACTTGATTTTCGAAGATACCAACGCCGCCATCACCGCGCTTGTGGATGGAACGTGTGATGTCCTTGATCCATCTGTACGTTTGGATGGGCAGGTGGGTTTGCTTCAGCAAATGGAACAGGACGGACAGGCCCAATTGCTAACCGCGCAAACCATGACCATGGAATGGCTGGGTTTTGGCATTGTTCCCACCTCCTATGATAATGGCTATGATGCAAGGCAGGACCGCCCGGACATCTTCGGCGATAAGCGCACACGCCAGGCCATCGCGCTTTGTCTTGATCGTCAGAAGGTTGTCGATACCGTTCTATTCGGTCTATCTCAAATTCCAGATAGCTACCTTCCGTCCGATCACCCGCTTCATAACGGGAACATTCAAAGCTATGAGTTCAACCCGACAGCCGGCAGCCAGATCCTTGATGATGTGGGCTGGCTCGATCACGATAATGACCCATCCACAGCACGTCAATCCCTTGGCGTCACAAATGTGCCGCCTGGTACACCTCTCGTTCTGAATTATGTCACCAGTTCTGCAACGCAGCGTCATCAGGTTGCCGATATTCTTGCACAATCGCTTGCTCAATGCGGCGTGGGAGTAAATCCCGTTTTCCGTACCGCGACCGAGTTCTATGCCCAGGGTCCGACCGGTCCGTTATTTGGGCGCCAGTTTGACCTCGCTGCGTACGCCATCGGCGTGAACAGTCTCGAGCCGCAGTGCAGCTGGTTTACAACGCCTCAAATCCCCTCCGCTGCAAATCAGTGGGTCGGCACGAATGTGAGCGGATATCAAAATCCGCAGTTTGATATTGCATGTGCGAAAGCCAGCCAGTCCTTATCCACCGATCCTGAATATAACTTCCATCAGGAGGCGCAGGCCATCTTCGCAGCGGACCTTCCATCCATCCCGCTTTATCTGCGACTCAAAGTGGCTGCAACGCGTCCCGATTTCTGCGGATTTACACTTGATCCATCCTCCTCCTCCGCGCTGGCAGATATTGAGACCTTTGACTACGGAGATGCCTGCACACCCTGACCCAAAGCCCTGGACGTACCGCTTCCCGCAGCCGAAAATTGATTCCGTTAAACGCGCCTTGTTTCTCTGGGAATCGCCGTGATGCTCGGCTGGATTGACAAATCCAGCCGCCAGATTCGGGGCAAATGCCTGTGTATCTCCTGCATTTACGGGATTTGGCAATCCCTCGTTAGCAGAATCACGGCAACTCCCAATGAGCCCCCGCATTGTTTCAGCGGCAAGCCGGGCACTGACATGTATAATGACCGCCCTGGGTATAAATAGAAAAATTTTGCTATAATCCATCCATTCTAGATACGGAGCACCCTGTAATGAGTATCAACAGACCTTTGCTGGAAGTGAAAAATCTTAAGACCTATTTCTACACCGAAGATGGTGTAGTGCGCGCAGTGGATGGTGTGAGCTTTGAGGTGTATCCGGGAGAAGTGCTTGGCCTGGTCGGCGAGTCGGGTTGTGGTAAAAGCGTGACCTCGCTTTCGATCATGCGCCTGATCTCAAAACCGGGACGTGTGGATGCGGGCCAAATTTTACTGGATGGTGAGAACCTGTTGGATCTGCGCGAAGATGAAATGATCAAAATACGCGGCAATCGCATCTCGATGATCTTTCAACAACCGCAGACTGCATTGAATCCTGTATTCAAAGTGGGTGATCAGCTTGCCGAAGTGCTGGATGTGCACCAGGATCTGGGCCGGGATGCCGGCTGGAAGCGTGCAGTGGCATTACTCAAGATGGTAGGCGTGCCCGACCCTGAACGACGTGCGGAAGCGTATCCGCATGAGCTATCCGGCGGAATGGCGCAACGCGTCATGATCGCCATGGCACTGGCCTGCGTTCCCGAATTGCTCGTCGCAGACGAACCGACCACAGCCCTGGATGTCACCATTCAAGCTCAGATCCTGGACCTGATGCGTGACCTGCGCCGTGAGATGGGAACATCTGTTATCCTGATCACGCATGATCTGGGTGTGGTGGCAGAGATGGCGGATCGCGTAGCGGTCATGTATGCCGGTGAGATCGTCGAGCAGACAGATGTCAATTCGCTTTTCGATGAGCCATTGCATCCCTATACCCAGGGCTTGATCGGTTCCATTCCCATACTTGGGCAGCTCAAAGAGAGATTGGCTGTCATTCCCGGTTCGGTACCGAATCTTGTCAACCTGCCCGAAGGATGCCGTTTTGCACCGCGCTGCGAGGCACGCTTTAAATATGCCTTGAATATTTGTACCGAAATAAAACCCGAACTTGAAGAAGTAAAACCCGGACATCAAGTTCGTTGCTGGTTATATGAGAGTGGCCCAGGTCACGTTGCGCCGCTCAGGGTCGGCTAAGGAGCACCTTCATGGAGACTTTGACAATGCAGAATAAGACTGCCTCCACGAACCCTAAAGGGGAGATCCTGGTTGAAGTTAAGAACCTTGTGAAATACTTTCCGGTACGGGCTGGCTTGCTGCAGCGCGTTGTCAACCAGGTTAAAGCAGTGGACGATATCAGCTTTTTTGTGAGAAAAGGCGAAACATTGGGTCTGGTGGGAGAATCGGGCTGTGGAAAAACCACCGTGGGGCGCACCATGCTCCGTCTTATTGAACCGACATCGGGTACAGTACAGTTCGAGGATAAGGAAGTTTTCTCGTTGAACCCACGCGACCTGAAAGTTGTGCGCCGCGATATGCAGATCATCTTCCAGGATCCGTATGCTTCGCTTGACCCGCGCGTGCCGATCGGCGAATCGATCATGGAAGGTTTGCAAATTCATCGCATTGGCACCCGCAAGGAACGCGTGGAGATCATGATGGAAACGCTCACGAAAGTTGGGCTGGAGGACTATCACGCCCGGCGTTATCCACATGAGTTTTCTGGCGGCCAGCGACAGCGCATTGGGATTGCGCGTGCTTTGGCCCTTCGTCCGCGTTTCATTATTTGTGATGAACCCGTCTCGGCGTTGGATGTCTCCATCCAGTCACAGGTGTTGAATATCCTGAAGGATCTGCAAACAGAATTTGGTCTTACGTATCTATTCATTGCCCATAACCTTTCTGTTGTTGAGCATGTATCCGACCGTGTTGCCGTGATGTATCTGGGCAAAATGGTGGAGCTTGCAACTCGTGAGGATTTGTTCCGCCGTCCATTGCATCCCTATACGATTGCGCTCATGTCTGCCATCCCGGTGCCCAATCCGCGCTTGAAGCGGCAGCGTACCATTTTGAAGGGTGATGTCCCCAGTCCGTTGAACCCGCCCAAAGGTTGCCGCTTTCATCCGCGCTGCCCGGTGGCATTGGAAAAGTGTTCTCAGGAGGAACCGCAGTTCAAGGAACTTCTGCCTGACCATTGGGTTGCCTGCTGGGTTGCTGAGCAAAGCGTATAACTAGAAATAGGAAGCAAGACCAAGGCCACTATGTCCACACCGTGCATTCTTCTGGTTGATGATCAGCGTGATATTGTCCGTTTGCTGCATGCCACACTGCAAACGCTTGGACATAAGCTGGATATTGTGGAGGCGCCTTCAGGCGAGGAGGCTTTGCTCGAAGCGTCCCGTCGCAAAGTGGATCTGCTGGTCGCGGATTACCTTTTGCCCGGCATCTCAGGCGTGGAATTGTTGCGCAAGGTCAAAGTTCGCAGTCCCGCTGTGAAGGTTATTTTCATATCCGGCATGACCGAACGCAAAGCCCGCAATGAAATGATCGATGGTGGGGCCGTCGCGATCTTTGATAAACCCATCCCTTTAGCCGATTTTCTCGATGCAGTGGAACGAAGCCTCGGCCTGGTGCGGACGATTTTTCCGCTTGAATTAAGCAGGGAGGCCGAGGACCACCGCCAGACGCTTTCAGAGCTCTTAACGGGTTTTCGCCAGAAGATCAAAGCCGATGCTGTATTCCTTATCAGTGACCGCGCCCGTATCCTTGCACGTGCGGGCGATCTTTATGATAGCAGCATGGAAGTATCCATGCTTGCGGCATTAATGGCGATCTATAGCGCCAGTCTTAAGGTTTCCCGTTTCATTCGCCAGGAACATCTGGATAACTACCATGTCTTCCGCGGTGGAGACCATGACCTTATCCTGATCCCGGTGGACACATCACATGCCTTATTGCTGGCCGGCAAGGATCTTGCCAGGTCGGGCCGTATTATAGAGACGTTGGATGGAATGTTTTTCGTGCGCGACGTTGAGAAGATTTTGCAGTCGCTTGGGGTGAGCGGCGCGCCAGGTCCCATGGAATCAGCTGGCCCTGAGTCTGGGCCGGTAGAGATGTCTGAATCCGCTGCCGAGCCGGAAGTGGATCTCGACGTGCTATTTGCCACTGCCGACAAGAAGTCGAAAGTAAAAGATATCGATGCGTTTTGGAACGATGCTGTCGAAAAGACAGGCAGCCTCCCCACCAACCCTGATGTCATCACATTTGACGAGGCGCGGAAGCTGGGGCTCGATCCCGGGAAAGCCGTGCCGATCAAACCCACCGGACCGCTCAAAGGGACGGGCTTATTTAACGTATTTAAAAAGAAGTAACATGGTAGCCCAAAGTTAAAATGTCACCTGTTTTCCAATCCAGCGCCCTTGATCGTCGGCTGCCACCTGACTACCTCCAACTTCAACGCCAATGCCTTCGATACCCTGGAAGCAGCAAAGACGCATCTCACACAGATGCTTGCCAACGAGATCAACAAATCGCAGTGGCAGATCGATCGGATGACTGCCGACATGGCAACCATCATGCGCACAAAGCCCTCGCAGGAAGATCCAGAGCCGTAGTAAAATAGAACTACAAACGTTTCTGATACCAGAAACTAGATGGCTAATGCCAAAGGAGTTGGTATGAAAACAGGTGACTATATTGGCTTGTACATCGACAATCGTCTGATCTACACAGGCGTGCTCAAAGACCAGGGAGTTATGGAAAGCGGCCGCAAGGTTCACCAGGTTCTCTTGGTGAAGAACATATTCCAACGCAACTATCCTGAAATCCACTTTGATGCAGACATTAGACCGGCGACAAAGGGGCAGGTCGCCGCAGAGATCAGGCGTCTCAAGGTCAATCTCCAGAAGCACATAGAGCAAATGGAAGGTAACGTTGAGCAGCTCATCTCCCAAAAAGAACTCCATAACATCATCGGCTGAGTACAACGAGCTCTCCGAACTTTACCGCGAAGCCTGGGACCGTGTTCAGTCTGGCGGCACAGGCGCTGGCTACAGCGGGATTCACTACGAAGTAATGCATATCCTGGCCTCGTACGGCCTGTCAGCAAATAGCCGTGAGCATGCACTCCATCTACTGAAACAACTGCTCACGGCCTACGAGAAGGAACATCTCGGCGCCAAGGACCAAACAGACGACGAGTACCTGAGCAGGTTCGACGATCCAGAGTAATAAATCTGCAGGAGTGATGTATGACTGCTGTAAGCACCGACCAGGTCGCCGCACACGCCGCTCCCGGGAGACAGGGTGCGCTTTATCGCTCGCGCTGGAATACATGAAGCCGAAGTTGACCGGCGTTTACCAGTTCAGGCGCCGTCAGTCGTATGTTATTTTGGATGATGGGGGAGGAGAGTGGGAAGTCCAAAGTATGTGGGAGATGAAGAAGTTGTAGAGAATGCCACGCCGCTGACAGAAAACAAAAGTGTTCCGATCAGAGTGAGGGGGGCACCCTAATCGGAACAATGTATATTGTGACATATCTACTTATATTTTACAAGAGATCGCGCGTTTCACTCAATAACTGATTTGTTTCCGACGCCGAAAACTTGACTTAGAATACGTGTTCTAATACAATCCCGGCATGGCTGGTCATGATCCCCACGACCGTTGGCTCACTCTCTCACACCGCGAACAGCAGGTGACAGCCCTGGCCTGCAAAGGGCTCACGAATGACCAGATCGCTTTGTGGCTGAAGCTTTCTCCTTCAACGGTCAAATCCTATCTGAAGCATGTGTTCTATAAAATAGGTGTTCAAAGCAAGACAGAGCTGCGCCTGGAGTTTGTTGAATTCGATTTCGAGTAAGACTAGCAGATTGACGGCCCTTGTTTCTGATATCAGAAACTCACCGCCCAATGAAAGATATATCTAAAGGTTGTACCCACATTCCCAATAGATACATAGACTGTTTAGACAACTTACTGTAAACTTCAATTGGCAATCAATGTAATTCTGCATCACTTTACGTCCATAAAAGTGATGTGCCAAGGCTGTCTGACAGACGATTGGACTGCTTGGCAATATCGGACTAAGTTTTCGCACAGGCTGTTTCACTGAGCCTCTGCTGTTGAGCGTAATCGCCAGGTGCTCAAGGTAGCCTACGAATTTGAATAAGCGAATTGTAGTCTGTCAGATTAGTCTGAAGAATACCCCTCTCCAGAGAGGGGTATCTGTTTTAAGTTGTTCATCCGCGCGAGGTTGTTTCCGACGTCAGAAACCCGTGACCAGATCCCTCACGGGTCTTTTTATTGAATAACAATGGACATACGATGCACGGACTGATGCGTAAGTCCCACAAAACTCCTCTATATACCGGGTTCTTATGGTAAACTTTGCATCACGCTGGTGTCAAGATTTCAATGTCAACTTCTGACCAAAGTGGACGTGGAAAAAATAGCAAAAAAACAATCAAAAATACACACCAGCCTTGGCGATTGTCCTTGTCGGAGATGTTCAAAATTACCCCCACAGGTAGGCAATCACAGCACGGCGACCAGTACAGCTGGCGCTTCTCTCTGGGGCGTGGTGCAAGGGCAGCACACCAGCCTTTGGAGCTGTGGATCTTGGTTCGAATCCAGGCGCCCCAGCCAAAAATCCCGCTAGTGCGGGGCTTCTTTTCTACCGCTGTTGCATAAATTGCTGAATGTTTACCAGGGAATTACAGGCAGGAATACAATTTCTGGTTCACGTGTTTATGCGGCACATTGTAAATAGGATTTATGCGACAGCAAGCCCCGCCGCAGAAATCCTATTTTTTATTTGCTCCTGTTATTGGAAGCATCCCACATTTCCGATGGATACCTGGGATGATGGGATCTGAGGTGAAATAATGAAGATAACCGCCGTACTCCTTGCCGCCGGGCAGGGTACACGCATGAAATCAGATATGCCAAAGGTCTTGCATCCCCTGTGCGGCCGGCCAATGGTATGGCATGTGGTACAAGCGTTGAAATCCGCCGCGACGGAAAAGCCGGTTGTGATTGTTGGGCATGGCGCGGCCGCTGTTCAGGAATACCTTGGCGATTCTGCTGATTGCGTTGTCCAGGAGCCACAACTCGGAACCGGGCACGCCGCAATGCAAGCTGAACCTTTACTCAGGGACAATACAGATTATGTCATCGTCACCTATGCAGATATGCCGTTATTGCGCGGTGAAACCTTCAAACGGCTCGTGGAAACACAACGCCTTAACACTGGACCCCTAAGCCTGCTGACCGTTATCGCCGACGACCCGCGTGGCTTTGGACGTATCGTCCGAAAACCAGATGGGACCGTGGAAGCCATAGTCGAAGAATATGTGGCCACCCCTGAACAGCAAAAGATCAGGGAATTAAATGTCGGTGCGTATTGCTTCAAAGCAGACTGGCTGTGGGACGCGCTGCATCGCATCGAAAAGAACCCGAAAAAGGGCGAATACTACTTAACAGATATCGTCGAGATTGCAGTAAAGAATAACCTGCCCGTGCAGGCAGTTGTTCATGATGATTTCATCGAAACAATTGGGATCAATACGCGTGTCCACCTGAGTGAAGCCGAGGCAGCCATGCGGATGCGCATCAATCGTGAACACATGCTGAACGGTGTCAGCCTGATGAATCCCGCGGCCACCTATATCGAAGCGGGAGTGAAGATCGGCAGGGATACGCTTATCATGCCGAACACTTATATTCATGGCACTACTGAAATTGGGGAAGGGAATGTGATTGGTCCCAACACAATTATCCATGATACGAAGATCGGGAATCGCTGCAAGGTACTGGCTTCCGTACTGGAAGGCGCGGTTCTCGAAGATGAAGTGGACATGGGTCCGTTTGCACGGTTACGAAAAGGCGCCCATCTCAAGAGTCACGTCCATATGGGCAACTTCGGTGAAGTGAAAGAATCTACGCTAAGCGAAGGTGTCAAGATGGGACACTTTTCATACATCGGTAACGCCACCGTCGGCGCAAACACGAATATTGGCGCGGGGACGATTACCGCCAATTACGATGGTGAAAAGAAAAACGCGACCGAGATTGGTGAAGATGTATTCATTGGTTCGGACACAATGCTGGTCGCGCCGCTCAAACTCGGTGATGGCGCACGTACCGGCGCAGGCGCGGTTGTTACCAGGAACGTCCCTGAAGATACACTGGTGGTAGGTATGCCTGCCCGCGCAATCCGTAAGTTGGAAAGAAAGATCAAAAAGAAGTAGCCACTGGATCTTGGTGGCAGATAAGGTTGGTTATGACCCTCACCCAACAGGAAAAACAA